>SHVD01000008.1 GCA_009691185.1 Candidatus Nanopelagicaceae bacterium
TTTACTTACAGCATTATCTTTTTCAGATTGAATATCGTTAACCCAACGAATTGGTACATAAGGAATTCTGAGCGCTGCAAAAATCTCATCATAAAAACTCTCTTCACCCAATAAAATTTCATGAATTCTTCGCAGGAAATCACCAGATTGAGCGCCTTGAATAATCCTGTGGTCATAGGTACTAGTTAGAGTCACAACTTTGCTGATTCCTAAATCTGAAAGTGTCTGTTCATTTGCGCCATGAAATTCAGCTGGGTAATCAAGTGAGCCAACACCAAGAATTAAGCCTTGACCAGCAACTAAGCGTGGTACTGAGTGAACTGTGCCGATAGTCCCAGGATTTGTTAAAGAAAGAGTTGTGCCCGCAAAATCCTCAACGGTTAATGTCCCACCCCTGGCTTTGTGAACCATCTCTTCATAAGCAGACCAGAATTGTGCAAAATCTAGATTTTCACATCCTTTCATGGATGGCACTAGTAATTGACGTGAACCATCTGCCTTTGCTAGATCAATTGCAATTCCTAAATTAACATGTTCAGGATGCCCAATAGCTGGCTTGCCATCTAATTGTGTATAGAAGGAGTTCATCTCTGGCATGGCTCTGATTGCCTTGATCATCGCGTAGCCAATTAAGTGGGTAAATGAAACTTTTCCACCACGACCACGTTTTAGATGATTATTAATAACAGTTCGATTATCAATCAATAATTTAGCTGGTACAACACGCACACTAGTTGCAGTAGGAACTGACAACGATCCTTCCATTGACTGTACAACTCTGGCAGCAACTCCACGCAATGGTTCAATTCTTGCCGCTCCTGGTGTTGTTATATTTGCATCAGGCTTGGTAATTGGATCGGCAGGTTTATAGGTGGTGGTTGAGACTTTTTCTTCAACAACTATTTGCCTTTCAACAGGCTTTACAACCGGCTGTTCGACAGATTTTGTTAATTGTGATTTAGGAATTGGTGGAGAGCTAGTTTTAGTAGCACTGGTTTGACCATTTGCTTTTCCATTTAATGCTGGGCCACCTTTGAAATCTGCAAAGAAATCCCACCAGGCTTTATCCACTGATGCTGGATCACTTTGGTAGCGCTCATACATTTCTTGAACGAGCCATTCATTGGGGCCAAAGGAGCCCCCAAAGTGATTAGCGGGCGTATTCGCTCCAGCTTCGCTCACTTATTTACTCCTTATTTTGTCCAAATTAGGATTGTTGTAGCAGGTTAATCCTAACTCCCAACAGGTAGCTACTAAACCCATCTAGGCATTATTGCCAAGTAAAAGTGGCCACCAGCACATGATTAAGGGTGGCAACTAGCCGAAATAAACGGCATGGTTATGCCCATGAGTGCAGAAAAAAAGTGGGCGATAGTTACCGGTGGATCTAGAGGCCTGGGTTTTGAAACTGCAAAGGGATTAATTACCGCCGGCATTCATGTTTACATAATCGGCCAAAATCCAGATAGGGCAAAAGAAAGCGCCCAAACATTGGGATGTGAGTATCGCTGTGTTGATGTTGCTGATAGTAAAAAATTTCGTCAAGTACTAGATGACATCAATCAAGATGCAACAAATAAAGGTTTTGGTACTTTAGATATTTTGGTTTTAGCACATGGTGTTATGAGTGAGAAGATGTCTAAGACCTTGCGAACAAATGATGAAGAGTGGCGAAGAGTGTTGGCAATTAACTTAGATGCAGTATTCATCGCAATTAATCATTCAGCACCTGCGATGGCAGAGGCGCGCAAGGGAAGGGTTATTGTTTACTCAGCCTGTCTTGGCAGAATGTCGGGCCCTGGAACTCATGGTGGACTTGCACCGTATCGAATTAGTAAAGCCGGAGTTAATGCCTTAGTTAAAAATCTTTCTTATGAGACAGGTTTAGGCGCTCGCGGATTCTTAGTTGATGCAATCTGCCCAAACCATTGTCGGACCGATATGGGAGGTCCTGATGCGCCAAGGAGCGCGCAAGAGGGAGCCGAAACCGCAATTTGGTTAGCAACAAGAGTCTTTGATCCTGCAGTTGATAAAACCGGTTTACTTTGGGAAGACCGGCAAATAGTCGATTGGTAATTATTCAGCGTAGCCAAGTGTGGCTGAAAATAAAGTTATTAGCGCAAGAATTGCGAGTGGGATACCAACAATAAGTAAGCTGCCAGTAATCATGTAGTAAGAGACTCCCAGCGCGATTAAATTGGCTAATACTGCAGGTGCTCTACCAAAGGAGCGCTTCTTTGCAAATCCAATTGCACTAAACCAGAGTCCGGCGCAGGCCAATAAGCCAAAAATAATTTCAGCTGACAATGCTGCAGGCGCACTAACATCTGATACCAATGGTGCTATCAGCAAATAGATCACCACAGCCAAAATTAATGCTGCTTCAAATCTGAGCAAATGAACGGCACGCTTGCGGTTTATCTCTGTGGCTAGCACTCTTTTTATTATCACTATTAAATACTACCCTGTCTAACTACAATGGAAAAATATCAGAAAGAAATAGATTTAATTTTTTTCACTAATAACGGAGAAACCGATCAATTAACTGGGGCAATGGCTCCTGATCGATTTGACCAGATTGTGAAACGAGACTTGGCAATTTCAAATCGTAGTCGATCCAATTTAAGCATGATCTCAATCACTTTAGACATAGAGAAGTTTTTAGCGACAAAAGTAGAGCAAAACTCTGCATCAGTAATCTCTGCCATAGAGGGTGAGCTAGTAAAAATTACTTTTAGCCTAAGGAGTATATTTCGAGAATCCGATTGTTTTTGTAGGGTTTCCCAAGTTGGTTTTTGGGTATTTTTTGTTAGCAAAACCCAATCAGAAAGTGCCCAAGTGATTGAGCGGGCACGCAAACTGCTTCCTTCGTATTGCAATATTTCAATTTCACATCGAGGAGTCGGTGAAAAACAATTAGATTGGTATACAAAAATAGATCAAATTCATTTTTAGGTCACGAAGAGTCTAGGCAATAAGTCATTCTGTAATATTTGATACACAGCCCTTTATTTATCTTTGTAGATTAATTAAATAATGACTCTATGAAAGAATCAAATAATCACCTAGATAGTTTTGGCCCATTAAAAAGTTTAATCGCAGATGATGAAATTGAAGAGATTTGGATTAATAATCCAAGCCGTATATTCATCGCAAGAGATGGGTGTAGTGAATTAACAAATTTAGTCTTAACCAAAGAAAGTGTTCATGATCTAATTGAACGGCTGCTTATCTGGGGTGGGCGCCGACTTGATGTTAGCAACCCATTTGTTGATGCTCGATTACCTGATGGCAGCAGATTACATGTGGCAATACCTGAGGTGACTGCAAACCACTGGGCGGTAAATATTAGAAAGCACAACAATAAAGGCAACACTTTATCTGACTTAGTAAAACTAAATTCGATTAATCAGGAGATATTTGATTTCCTCAACCAGTCAGTAGAGGCGGGGTTAAATATATTGGTCAGCGGGGGAACTCAAGCTGGAAAAACTACATTTCTAAACGCCCTGATTACCAGTATTCCGGTTAGTGAACGAATAATAACTATTGAAGAGGTTTTTGAATTAAAGCCTAAGTTACCTGATTGGATTGCTTTGCAAACTAGAACTGCAAATCTTGAGGGGGATGGTGAAATATCAATACGGAGGTTAATTAAAGAGTCACTACGGATGCGACCAAGCAGAATCATTGTAGGTGAAGTAAGGGAAGCTGAAGCTTTAGATCTATTAGTGGCTCTTAATTCCGGATTGCCTGGTATGGCTACGCTCCATGCGAACTCTGCAAGGAGTGCAGTAAGTAAATTACAGCTATTACCATTACTTGCAGGTGAGAATATCTCACAAAATTTTATTACCCCCACAATTGCAAACAGCATTGATTTAGTGATTCAGTGTTCACTTGATTCAGGCGGCAAGCGGCGAGTGATTGAGCTGGCGAGTGTTACTGGCCGTTCTGAAGCAGGTATTGTTGAAATGGAAACTTTGTTTAAGTGGAATAAGAATAAATACGACAAGGGGCTTGCTAACTTCCCCGCACTACTTACAAAGCGCAACAGGAGTGGCAATTAATGCAAAAAATAACCTTAATAGTACTTTTAGTTTTATCATTTTTTTCGATTTTCTTAATTTTTACTGCTAACAAAAAGAAAAGAATTGAGCTTAATAGAGCAAATGCTTGGCCCGAAGTTCTTGACTTAATAATTGCCTCGCTGCAATCAGGTGCATCAATTACTGAAAGTCTGGCTCATTTAGGCAGAATTGGTCCGAGTGTTATTCGCTCTGATTTTCTTCTATTTTCAGAAAATATCTTAGCTGGTGATAAATTTGAATCAGCGCTGGGTAAGTTAAAGGAAACTTTTGCTGATCCTATATCTGATCAATTATTTGAAGCTTTATACTTCGCTGCTAAATTCGGTAGCAAAAATACAATTAAAATCCTGAGAGAATTATCTGAGTACGTATCTTCAGATTTAGCACTCCGAGCTGAAATTAATACGCGGTTTGGCTGGGTTAGGAACTCAGCAAACCTAGCCGCATTTGCACCCTGGATCTTATTGTTAATTTTGCGAACCCAAGAAAACGCCCGAGTTGCTTACGAGCAATCCTTTGGCCAATTAATTATGGTGGTAGGTGTAATAGCAACTTTACTCGCATATTTATGGATGAATAAAATGGCGAGGCTACCCAAATCTAAACGCCTATTTACCCTTGCAATGGTTGACAATTGAGCAATCTCAAGATTTATATTTTAGCGCTAATCGCTCCTGCCGTAATATTTTCAGTCCGAGTAATTTTAATTGAAGTGGCTAATATAATTTCTGTTTCAAATTATGCATTTGCCTTACATTGGCTCAAAAACCTAATTGGTGCTCTCACCGGTAGCCAAGTGAAGCAAAATGAAATCAATGAGGAGTTAGTCAATATCTTACAAATGCTTTCAATTATGATCTCAGCTGGTGAGAGCCCGATGATGGCTATGCGCTATGTGTCGATGCGCGCTAATGGTTATTTACCAAAATTGATCAATCTAAGTTTTGGCAAGTATGCAACTGGAAATAACCTTGCCCAAACCATGGAGTTCATTGCGACTGCAACAGGCTCTACTCAGGTGAGGCGACTTACTAACTCAATACAAATCGCAAATGAGCGGGGCACGCCAATCCTGGAAGTCCTCAATAATCAGGTGCAATCTCTAAATAAACAGATAAATCTTTCGCTCTTAAAAAAATCTGGCAAGAGTGAAATAGCCTTATTGATCCCAGTGGTCTTTTTAATCCTGCCGATATCAATAAGTTTTGCTATTTGGCCCTCTATCTACGGCTTAAACCAAGCGGGGTTTTAACTCCAAAGGTTAGACTTACTGCTATGTCAAAGGTTCTTTCATCCCTGCCAGTTGGCCAAAAAGTAGGTATTGCATTTAGTGGTGGCTTAGACACATCAGTTGCAGTCGCATGGATGAAAAGTAAGGGCGCAACTCCTTGCACCTACACCGCAGATCTTGGTCAGTACGATGAAAAGGCTATTGAAACTGTGCCAAACCGCGCCAAAGAGTATGGCGCAGAGATCGCTCGTCTTGTTGATTGCAAGAGTGCATTAGTTGAAGAGGGTTTGGCAGCTCTTGCGTGCGGTGCCTTTCATATTACAACCGCTGGCAGGGCTTATTTCAATACCACACCACTTGGCAGAGCTGTTACTGGAACTTTATTGGTTAGGGCGATGTTATCTGATGGTGTGTTGATTTGGGGAGATGGCTCAA
The DNA here is from genome assembly GCA_009691185.1 of Candidatus Nanopelagicaceae bacterium. Taxonomy (GTDB): domain Bacteria; phylum Actinomycetota; class Actinomycetes; order Nanopelagicales; family Nanopelagicaceae; genus Nanopelagicus. The sequence continues at coordinate 5,758 of SHVD01000008.1, forward strand.
CCTATAAAGGCAATGATATCGAAAGATTTTATCGATATGGATTATTAGCAAATCCTAAATTAAAGATTTATAAGCCGTGGCTAGATCAGGATTTTGTCAATGAATTAGGTGGAAGAAAAGAGATGTCAAAGTGGCTAGTAGACCGTAATTTGCCATATAAAGATGCAACTGAAAAGGCATATAGCACTGATGCAAATATTTTGGGTGCTACCCATGAAGCAAAGTTATTAGAGAATTTAGATTCCAGTATTGAAATTGTTGAGCCAATCATGGGAGTTAAGTTCTGGGATCAGTCGATTAAAATTGATAGTGAAGATGTAACTATTGAATTCTCCCAAGGCAGACCAACTGCAATCAATGGCAAATCCATCAAGGATCCAGTTGCTTTGATCAAAGAGGTAAATTTAATTGGTGGTCGACATGGTCTTGGGATGAGTGATCAAATTGAAAATCGAATTATTGAAGCAAAGAGCCGTGGTATTTATGAAGCACCTGGAATGGCCTTGTTATTTATTGCTTATGAAAGATTAGTAAGTGCTATTCATAACGAGGAGACGATTGCTACCTATCATCAACAAGGTCGTAGATTGGGCAGGTTGCTTTATGAAGGTCGTTGGTTTGATCCGCAAGCCCTAATGCTTCGCCAGGCACTAACTAGCTGGGTTGCTTCAACAATTACTGGCTCAGTAACAATTAGATTACGTCGAGGCGATGATTACTCAATAATTAATACCAAGGGCGCAAACCTTTCTTACTCACCGGAGAAGTTATCTATGGAAAAAACGCAGGATGCAGCCTTTGGGCCAACTGATCGAATCGGGCAACTTACAATAAGAAATCTGGATATTGAAGATACCAGGGCAAAATTAGAGTTATATGCATCACAAGGTCAACTTAGTAGTGCTGACTTTGATCTCATCAAAGAAATTGGCAACGATAAAAAGTAGTTTGTTTATGAAGTAGTATCAACCTTGATGTTTCCGGGGGTCGGTGTAATTCCGAACCGGCGGTCAAAGTCCGCGACCCAAATGAAATTCATTTGGTTGACTTGGTGAAACTCCGAGACCGACAGTTAAAGTCTGGATAAAGGAACATCTAGGAGATAGCGTATGTCCATTTTAGAATGGCTGTTTGAAGCACAGATCCAATTTGGCAGTAAATCAATTACCTACCGCGAAATAATTGGTGGGTTATTGGGTCTATCAAGTGCGGTTCTTGGATTAAAACGAAAGGTACTTGCCTGGCCAGTTGGAATTACTGGGGATGCATTACTTTTCACCGTATTTCTTGGTGCGGTATTTTCATTTGGCGCCGATGGTGACGAAAAGACTTTTTACGGCCAAGCTGGCCGTAATCTGCTTTTAATCTTTGTCAGTATTTATGGTTGGGTTCGCTGGAATCAACATCGTAAGTCTGGCGCGCCAGGCACACCACCTGTAATCCCACGTTGGACTACCGCCAAAGAAAAAATGGTGTTAGTGCCAGCAATTATTATTTTTTATGCCCTGGCTTATCAATTGTTTAAGTCTTTGGGCCAAACCGGTACTTGGTTGGCAGTTGATACTTGGATCTTTACTGGGACAGCACTTGCCACCTTTGGAATGAGCCGTGGCTATGTTGAGTTTTGGTTAGTTTGGGTTGCAGTTGATTTAGTTGGTGTGCCATTTGCTTTCAGCAATGGTTACTACCCAACTGGAACTTTGTATGCAATCTATCTACCGTTTGTAATCTGGGGCTTTATTTCTTGGCTAAAGATTTCAAAGAAAGAAAAAGTAAGTTCCTAAATCAGATTAATAAAAAAGGACTGAGATATTTCTCGGTCCTTTTTTAATTCTCCTGCAACTCCTCTGGAGTTCCGTGTACGCCTTTTAGATCACCACTTAACTTATAACCAATGCCATCACGCTGTACTGGTCTTTTTGTTTTGCTCCAGTCAGGTGGCACAATGCCAAGCACTCCTTTTTGAAAATCATCAAAGGCTTTTAGAACCTCAGTTTTTGTATTCATAACAAATGGGCCCATCCAGGCCACAGGTTCCTTGATTGGTTGTCCACCAAGTATTAAAACATCCATAGTCGGGGCACGCGACTCTTGATTTAAATCAGCAGCAATAACAATTACATCCCCATCTTGATAGGTTACAAGTTGTCCAGTTTTAATTGAGGCTTTCTCATCTCCTGCATATCCAAAGCCATTTAAAACATAAGCTAATGCATTGTAAAAAGGGTCCCAAGGAATTCTTAATTCTGCACCCGGCTGCAAAGTTGCATGTACTAAAGTAATTGGTGTTTGTGTTGAACCAGGACCCTTATGTCCTGCAATCTCTCCAGCAATCACGCGCAAGAGTGCGCCACCATCACTTGAAGACAACAATGCAACATCAGATGCTCGTAAATCTTGATAAGCCGGCGGAGACCATTTCTTTGCTGCAGGTAGATTTACCCAAAGCTGAAAGCCATGAAATAAACCACCACTAACAACTAAATGCTCAGGAGGAGTTTCAATATGTAGTATGCCAGCACCAGCAGTCATCCATTGCGTGTCACCATCAGAGATGGTTCCACCTCCACCATGGTTGTCATAATGATCAAAGATGCCATCGATAATGTAAGTAACAGTTTCAAATCCACGGTGAGGATGCCAAGGTGTTCCCTTTGGCTCACCTGGTGCGTACTCAACCTCACCCATTTGATCTAAGTGAATAAATGGATCTAAATCTGCCAAATCAACTCCAGCAAATGCACGTCTTACTGGGAAGCCCTCACCCTCATGGCCTTGTGGGGCGGTAGTAATACTTTTTATGCGCTTTGGCCTTAAATTCACCTCAGCAACAACCCGGGGCAGAACAGTGATATCTCTAACGGTTATTGCTGGCACATCTCTCCAATATTTATATTTAGTAAGTGATTATATAACTACTTTTTAAAGGTTGATATTCCTTATAAAGCTTTTAGGGCGCTAACTACTTTTGTTAGCGAATCCTTTGCATCACCAAACAACAGTGTGGTTTTTGTCTCATAAAGCAGTTCATTTTCAATTCCAGCAAAGCCAGGGCGCATTGATCTCTTTAAAAATATTACATTTCCAGCTAACGCCACATCTAATATTGGCATCCCATAGATAGGACAGCCTGGCGTGGTCTTTGCTGCTGGATTAACCACATCATTTGCACCAACTACTAATACAACATCAGTTTGTGGGAAGGTTGGATTTATCTCCTCCATCTCAACTAATTGCTCATAAGGAACATTTGCTTCAGCTAAGAGCACATTCATATGCCCTGGCATACGACCTGCAACTGGGTGAATTCCATAAGCTACTTCAACACCCTTTGATGCTAATAGATCCGCCAACTCTCTAACTGCGTGCTGGGCTTGAGCAACCGCTAAACCAAAGCCTGGAACTATTACTACTCTTTGGGCATAATTAAGAAGTATTGCAACATCATCTGCGGATCCTGATTTAACTGGGCGAGCATCTGCCATACCGGCACTAACTTGAGCTTTTGCAGTAAAGGCGCCAAACAAGGTGCCAAAGAGTGATCTTCCCATTGCTTGCGCCATTAACTTAGTCAATATTGTTCCAGAGGCACCAACTAAGGTTCCTGCAACTATTAGTAAGGTTGTTTGCAGTACATATCCAGAAGCAGCAACTGTTAATCCAGTAAAGGCATTAAGTAGTGAGATAACAATTGGAACATCTGCTCCACCCACTGGCAATACAAATAAAACGCCAAACAGCAATGATAAAAGTCCATTTACTAGTAGTGGGGTAGTTCCACCGGATGAAATAACCCAACCACCACTTACTAAAACGCCAATCAAAGTCAACGCAATTATTTGTCGGCCAAATGGAAATACCACAGGTCTAGTGGTCATTAACTCTTGTAATTTTAGGAAGGTAATTATTGAACCTGAAAATGAAACGCAACCAACAGTCACCGTAAAGACGGTAGCAACAACAACTGCTGTAGAAGCTTTTTCTCCTAAATTAAGGTACTCAACTATTGCAACTAGCGCAGCAGCCCCACCGCCAACACCATTAAATAGCGCCACTAGTTGTGGCATCTGTGTCATCTGTACTTTTTGTGCTGCGGGCACACCAACTAAAGTTCCAACGGCAATGGCTGCCAGAATTAAAGTTTGGTTATTCAGTGCTTTACCATCATTTGTATAAAAGAAAACAATTACCGTTGCAACGGTTGCACCAACTGCGCCTATTAAATTACCCCTACGGGCAGATTTTGGAGACGAAAGCCCCTTTAGTGCCAAGATAAAGCAGATACCAGCAGCTAAGCCAATTAGATCATAGAGATTACGACTCATTTGTCATCTCCAACATCCTTCTTAGCCTTTGGTTTTCCCTTAAACATTTGCAACATTCGATCGGTAACGACAAAGCCACCCACCATATTTATTGTTGCAAGCACTACCGCAGCAAGTGCTAACCCAAGTTCAAGATTTGTTTTGGCATGATCTGCTACAACAATGGCGCCAACTAAAATAACACCATGAATAGCGTTAGCACCACTCATTAGCGGAGTATGTAGAGTTGTTGATACCTTTGAAACTACTTCAAACCCAACAAAGATAGATAAAAGAAATATTGCAAGCAATGCAATCTCATTACTTATAAATTCAGTAGCCATTACTTGCTCTTCTCTCGCTTGGCACCATTGTGAGTTAAGGTGGCTGAATCAATAATCTCATCTGAAAAATCTGGCTCAATGAGGCCATTTGGCTTACCATCAACAGTTTTGCTCATTAGCAAAAGTAGATTTACCACGTTTCGAGAAAACAACATCGATGCGTGAAATGGCAGTTGGCTTGGAACATCTTTTCCACCCCAAATTTTTACACCATTTGAGTTTGTAATTATTTCACCCGCAACTGATCCTTCAACATTTCCACCACTTTCAGCTGCTAAATCAACTACGACAGAGCCGGGAGCCATTTGTGAAACCATCTGGGCTGTGACCAGTCTTGGCGCAGTGCGGCCAGGGACTGCAGCGGTAGTAATCAAAACATCAGCAGCTGCAATATAAGGAGTAAGTAACTCTCGTTGTTTGTTTGCACGCTCTTGCGTCATCTCTCTGGCGTATCCACCAGCTCCCTCTAAAGCTTCAAGCTCTAAAGTAATAAATTTTGCACCCATTGATTTAACCTCATCAGCTGAAGCTGGCCTGACATCGTATGCAGAGACAACAGCGCCTAATCGCTTTGCAGTTGCAATTGCTTGTAATCCAGCAACACCTGCGCCCAACACAACTACTTTTGCCGGAGTAATTGTGCCTGCAGCTGTCATTAATAGTGGAAAAAATTTCGGTGATAATTCAGCAGCAACCAATGCTGCTTTATATCCAGCGCATAATGCTTGTGATGTGAGAGCATCCATAGATTGCGCTCGAGAAATTCTTGGCACCATCTCAAGTGATATGGCAGTAACTCCAGCTAAAACTGCGGCCTCAATTGATTCTGCAGCGGTGGTGGCGGAGAGAAATGAGATTGTAATGCAACCCTTTTTTAGGGTTTTTATCTGGGCTGGCGTCAATGGTTGAACAGAGAGAACTACATCAGCATTTACCAGCACATCACCACTTTTTACCTGCGCCCCAGCGTCATTAAATTGCTGATCAGAGTATTCAGATGCCAAACCAGCATTTGATTCGATCACAACATCAAGACCGGCCTTAGTTAATTTAGAAATAATGTCAGGCACGAGTGCAACTCGTTTTTCACCAGCCCTGATCTCTTTGGCAACCGCTACGCGCATTTTCTAACCCTACCCAGCCTTTCCTCATTTTGTCGCTCAGAATTAAAAATACTTCAGCCTGATGTGTTATTTATTACCTTTTAGTTCACCTCGTGTTAAGTGATATAGCAAGGATTGAATAGTTGTTCGCCTATGAAAAGCTTGGCGCCAGACAACAGATTTCTCGCCATCAATTACATCAGCGGCAACCTCTTCACCTCGATGAGCTGGTAGGCAATGCATAAAAATAGAATCTTTAGTAGTGAGATTCATTAACTCTCTGGTCACCGCAAAAGGTGAAAGGGCGTTGATTTTTTCAGTTCTATCAGCCTCAGAATCTCCCATTGACATCCAAACATCTGTATAAATTGCACTAGCACCCTTTGCTGCTGATTTTGGATCTGTAAGCACCTCAATTTTACCGCCGGACTTCCTAGCGATTTCATTAGCTTGATTTACTACAGCTGATTTTGGTGCCCACTTACCTTGTGGTGTTGCGACTACAACATGTGCACCCATGGTTGCACCCATTATTAACCAAGAGTTAGCAACATTATTCCCATCACCAACATACACAAACTTGCGATCCTTAAAACTTTTGCCGAATCGTTCTGAAATAGTCAGCCAATCAGCAAGTAACTGGGTTGGATGATCATCATCGGTTAAGGCATTAATCACTGGAATGCTGGCATACTTTCCCAGCTCATCAACATCAGATTGAGCAAAGGTTCTAACAATTAAAGCACTACAAAATCCTGAAATAACTCTGGCAGTATCAGCGATGGATTCACCACGACCAATTTGTAAATCATCAGCACGCATAAATATAGGAGTACCACCTAAATGAGCAACTGCACTCTCCGATGCCAGCCGAGTCCTAGTTGAAGACTTAGTCATATAAATTGCCACTGTCCGTTTGGCTAAGGTTTTTTTAGCTTGCAATGGTTTTTTAGCAAACTTGCCAGCGGTATCCAGCAACAACTGAATATCTGACTTGGACAGATCTGAGGTGCGAAGTAGATCCTTTAATGGTGTGCTCACTGGTAAATGGTAGGCGATAAAGTTGGATTAAGATTTGGCTATGGGATTTCTCGATGATTTACGGGGTAAATCAGGTAAAACTGGCCTGCTTGAAAAGGAAGATCTATCACCAACTGATGAGGGTGATCATGAGCGATTTTCGCATTACGTTGATAAGAACAAAATCACTGAGTCGGCAGTTACTGGAAAAGCTGTCCGTGCGTTGTGTGGAAAGAAGTGGGTGCCTAATCGTGACCCACAAAAATTTCCAATCTGTCCAACATGTAAAGAGATTCACGCCCGCTTAAAGTAAATTCTCAGTTAAAACCGATACTCTAAAATTCATGAGGCCGCATAAGTTAGTAATAATATTGAGTGTATTTACTTTTGCGATATCAACACTTACACCTGCAAATGCTAATAATCCTCCAAGAAGGATTCTCTCTGGTTGGCTACCTGATTACTCTCTAGCTCGCAATTTGGCAACCGTTGAAGGAAATTTAGATTTAATTCGAGATATCTCACCATTTTGGTATGGCTTAACTGGAGAATCGACAATTAAAGATAAGTACGCACTGGGTAAGTACACAACACCAAAAGAACAAGTAATTGCAAGATTAAAAGCAAACGGTTTACTTTTATTACCAACAATTACCGATGATACAAAAAAATTAGTATTGGCAAATCTTTTAGCTAATCCAACTTCAAGAACCGATATAGTTCAATCTATTAAGGCGCTGGTATTAAAGTATAATTACGATGGCATAGATCTGGATTTTGAAGTTTTTTACACCCAAGACGGCAGATCTACCTGGCCCGCTTTAAAGCCAAATTGGATTATTTTTATTAAAGAGCTTTCAACTGTGCTGCACGAGCAAGGAAAACTTTTATCAGTCACCACACCACCTGATTTTGCTCCCGAGACAAAGCGAGCAGGTAACTCTGTTTACTCTTGGGCTGAGATTGGACCACACATTGATCGACTAAGAATCATGGCGTATGACTTTTCAACTGTAACACCAGGCCCGATTGGTCCACTGCCATGGAGTGAGGATGCGGTTAAGCATGCGGTGACTCAGATGCCAGCTTCAAAGGTATTTTTAGGAATTCCTGGATACGGCAGAGATTGGATTACAAAAGTTGAAGGAGTATGCCCAAAAGATTTCACCTCCTCAGTTGTAGTTGGCGCAAAGGCTGTGGTGGCGATGCGTGAGGCGGCAGCACTTGCTGCTAGTAATAATGCACCCATTACCTATAACTCAACCCATGCTGAGTCCACATTTACATATCGAAAAACTTATGTTGATCCAACTAATTCAGCCAGCTTTTGTACAGCTTCTAGGACTGTTTGGTTTCCAGATGAAAAAAGTTATGCTGCCAGAACTAATTTAGTTGGCAAATATCGCTTAGGTGGTATCGCTGTCTGGACCTTTGGTATGGAAAATGTAGCTGCAATTACTGTGGTGAGAGATATTGCTAAATCAATAGCCCCAGATCAGGTAATGGGGGAGATTGCAACAGATCTTGAGCAGATTGCATACGGGGCAGCTTTTAATCTGACAGGAACCTTTAAACTTCCCGACAAAACCCCTGTTGCATCACTTAATGTCAGATTTGAAATCAAAAATTCTTCAGATAGTAATTGGCGTACCTTGGCGATGGGAGTAACTGATACGGCAGGTGTTATTGCCACACCAGTAATTGTGGGGCAAAAAAGTGAGATCAGATTAGTTTCAGAGAGCAGCTGGGAGCGAAGTGAGGGTAAGACTCCTGTGAAAACGATTTCAGTAATCCCAAAACTTAGATTAGATCTACCATCTTCAATTAAAGCAAATACCAACTACACCGTATCTGGCCAGCTGCTACCAAAATTTAACACGATCAAATTGACTGTAAAAGAAAATGGTAAATCACTAGGTGAGTTCACCACAGATGCTAATGGGGCATTTGCCTTTAATATAAAGCCAGCTACAACTGGGGTAAGCACCTACCAAGTGGTTATCACTGAAAGTGGTAAAAATATCAGCGGTGTAAGTGATGAGATCTCTGTTTTAGTTAGATAATTCAGCTATGAGTTCTCAGACCCAAGTTGAGGAAACTTTAGATCTTAGTAAATTCTTTGACAACCTATGGGTGACAATAGTTTGGGATGATCCTGTAAACCTAATGAATTATGTGACTTATGTATTTATTAAACTATTTAGTTTTTCGAAAGAAAAAGCCCATAAATTAATGATGCAGGTCCATACTGAGGGTAAAGCGGTGGTTGCTTCCGGAAGTCGGGAGGAGATGGAGCGGGTGGTGCAACAACTTCACGAACATGGCTTATGGGCTACGCTGCAAAGAGATGATCATGGCAGATCCTAAATCAGCTGAAATAACAATCACTTTAAGCAATGATGAATTACATATACTTATAAATCTAGTCGAGCAATTACTTGAATTACTTGGTGAGGCAAATTTTACTCACCACTATCAATCTAATGATCCATTTGCCCAGTTGATGTTTGCGGCTATGGGAAATATTCAATCACCAGTTGAACAACCACAAGATCCAGTTCTACGCAGATTACTGCCGAATGCCTACGCAGATGCTGAGAGCTCTGCTGAGTTTCGCAAATACACTGAAATGTCCTTGCGTACAACCAAGCAAAAATATCTGTTTCATTTGCGTCAGCAGCTGCTTCCAGCAGTTGAAAAAGAGTTAGTGAAAGCAGATATCCAAGTTAGTGATCCAACCGCCTGGGTGATTGCTATTAATGATCTTCGTCTAGCGCTGGCGGTTAGGCTAGATATTGAACAATCTACTTATGAAAAGTATGAGTTAATGAAGAATAGTGATCCCCAAAAGCCATTATTTGCGATTTATTTCTGGCTTGGCGGTCTGCAGGAGCGGCTGATTACTCATTTCTAAATAAAAAACGGAGCCAATTTCTTGGCCCCGTTAATTTACTTTAGAGATTTATGCATCCGCCTTCATGCCTTCAGCCTCTGACTTCATCCTTGCAATCTTTAGGATGGTTAGACCAAATACGCACTTCGCCAATACATCGGCAATTGAGTAACCGATCTGGCGATTAACAAATGCACCAGGATCTGTTGCTGATTGACCAAGAATTGGAAGAAGGTATGAAATTGGGTAAACGCCCCAAGTTGCAACCAACAGTAAGCGCAAGCGACCAATGGTTGCTGCAACTCCTGCTGGTTGACGATCTAGGGACTTTGAAAGCTCTACGAACAATACATACAAGATGTATAGGAAAGGTATTGTTGAAAGAACACCCCAAAGAACTTTGGTGTTGTTTTCAGTTGCGATCTCACCTGGATACCCAAGTGCGATCATTGCAGCTGATGCTGGAACTAGGCGGGTGATCAATGAAGAAGCCGCTGCCTTAGCAAGAGCTAGAACTGCTACTACCTCAACGAGTAGTAGAGGTACGGTTAGGATCCAGTCAACATAACGATATCCTTCGTTAAAGTCTCCTGCTCCTGTGCCCACCTTGACTGCGCCATCAACATATGATTTTTCAAATGAGTTGAAAATTCTCATGTAGTGGTATGCCGCAATGAATGTAACCATTGATGACATGACTAGCGCTGTTCGGTACTTAGGTAGTACACGTGATTGTGAAACTAATGTGTAGATAGTGCAGGCAAGCATGCATGCAAGTGCAAAAGAAATAACGTTGTATACAATCCCGAACTGATCTGCAGATAGTGCGATTGAATTCATCTAAAGAAGCCTCCATAGGCATTTAGGTTGCTCATGACCTTTTGGCCACAAGCCAGCACGTATTTGTAGCCTCATATGCAGGCGGCAATTGTGCGCAGGTCTACGGGTGGTGGTTATTGACCAGGGGAGCAAGTTATTTCACCCTGATTTCTCCTTAAATCTTAAGTAATTTTTATGCTAAATAGGTGTAAATCGGACATTTATTGAGGGTTTAGCCAAGGCGACCCACACCTACACATGCCATTTACACTTACACAAATGATCACCCCCACTCAAACAAATAAGAGCGCTCCAATTGGCATCTTTGATTCCGGGGTTGGTGGGTTGACGGTTGCTAGGGCGATTATTGACCAACTTCCAGGTGAATCAATTCTTTATTTAGGTGATACCGCCCGAGGTCCTTATGGAAGCCGATCATTAGCTCAGGTTCGAAACTACGCCCTGGAGATTATGGACCAATTAGTTGCCACTGGGGTTAAGGCAATTGTGATTGCTTGCAACACTGCAAGTGCTGCGATGCTGCGAGATGCTAGAGAGCGTTATCAAATCCCAGTGGTTGAGGTGATTCAACCTGCGGTAAGGCGAGCAGTCTCTGCAACCCGCAGTGGAAAAATCGGCGTGATTGGCACCAGCGCAACTATCGAATCGAAAGCTTACTTAGATGCCTTTGCGGCAGCGCCACAATTATCAATTACCTCAAAAGCCTGCCCTTTGTTTGTGGAGTATGTTGAATCTGGAAAAACTTCAGGGGATGAGATAACTAAAATTGCCCAAGATTATTTAAGTGCGATGAAGCAGGCACAGATTGATACCCTGGTTTTGGGCTGTACTCATTACCCACTACTTACTGGTGTCATCTCTTATGTAATGGGAAATGATGTAACGCTGGTTTCTAGTGCGGAGGAGACCGCCAAAGATCTCTATCGCACCTTGGTGGAGGCAGGATTGTTAAATGATCAGGTGAGGCCAGTTAGCCATAGATTTGTTGCTACCGCAGATCCCGATAAGTTTGCCACCTTGGCTAAAAGATTTTTAGGTCCTGAGGTTTTAGCGGTTTCTAATAAGATCTAGTTAAGATCAAATTGATATCAAGAAACACATTAGTGAAAAAAGGAGAAGTAAGTGAGTAGAGCCGATGGTAGGAGCAATGATCAATTGCGCTCTATTAAATTTACCCGCAACTGGCTTAATAATGCTGAAGGATCGGTATTAGTTGAGTATGGCAATACCCGCGTGCTTTGCGTTGCATCCTTTACTCCAGGTGTGCCACGGTGGTTGGTAGGAAAGGGTGAAGGTTGGGTAACAAGTGAGTATGCGATGTTGCCAAGAGCCACCCACACTAGATCAGAGCGGGAGAGTGTTAAAGGAAAATTAGGGGGCAGGACGCAGGAGATCTCCAGATTAGTTGGCAGATCACTGCGCGGGGTGGTTGATATGAAAGCTTTAGGTGAGAACACAATTGTGATTGATTGCGATGTGTTGCAGGCAGATGGTGGCACTCGCACCGCAGCAATTACTGGCGCTCATGTGGCGCTAGCAGATGCCATTAATTGGGCCAAGGCAAATAACCATATTGGTAGCGGGGTTAACCCAATCATCCAGTCAGTAGCAGCCGTATCAGTTGGTGTCATCAATGGTGCGGCTGTTCTAGATCTTTGTTATGAAGAGGATGTAAGTGCGCAAACTGACATGAATATCGTCTGCACCGGTGATGGTAATTTTATTGAGGTACAAGGAACTGCCGAGGGCAAACCATTTGATCGCGCCATGCTTGATCAATTACTAGATTTAGGTTCTAAAGGATGCGCACAACTTACAAAATTACAAGCACAAGCCTTAAGCCAGTAATTTTTCTAGCCGCTTATGCGTAAGATAGTGTTGGCAACAAAAAATACCGACAAGATCACTGAATTCAAGCGGTTACTAGATGAGCATGCAAAAGATATTGCAGTCTTAGGCTTAAATGATTTTCCAGATATGCCAGATGTAGTCGAAAGTGGGAAAAGTTTAAGTGAGAATGCCAGATTAAAGGCAAAGGAAATCTCAGATTTCACCCACCTGCCAGCCCTTGCTGATGACAGCGGCTTATTTATCGATGCGTTAAATGGTGACCCAGGTATTTATTCAGCCCGTTGGGGTGGTTATTTGGGTGAAGATAGTAGCCAACGTGATTTGGTCAACATAAATAAAGTTTTAGAGCAACTTAAAACAGTGGCTAAAGGCAAGCGAGGTGCCCAATTCAAAGCTGTAGTAGCTTTATATAAGCCAAATCCAACCGGGCCAGCCATGCAAAAAGAGTTTGAAGGGATTTTGCCTGGTGAGATTGTTTTTGAGCCTATAGGAAATAGTGGATTTGGTTATGATCCAATTTTTATGCCCAGCGGTTTTAATCAGAGCTTGGCAGAACTTTCACCTAGGGTGAAGGATGAGGTTAGTCATCGGGGCATTGCACTACGCATGATGGCGCCTTTTTTGCTGGCAAATCTGTAATAGAACTGCATATTCACTTAGGCTAAATTGGATATTTACTGTTGTATCCTTATCTCATCCTCCCCTAAGGAAATTTCAACTATTCTTGCCCTGCTGGTAAATATTCTTATCAGTACTGATCAATAAGGAGTTTTAAGTGGCCGCAAAGAAAAAGGTAGCGAAGAAGTCTGCTGCAAAGAGAAGTTCACCAAAACGCACTGTGAAAAAAAGTGCTAAGCGCACGACCACAAAGCGTAAAGTCAAAAAGAGTGCTAAGCGCACGACCACAAAGCGTAAAGTCAAAAAGAGTGCTAAGAAATCTAGTAAATCTGCGGTCCGCTACTCCATTCCAGCGGTTTCGATAAGTGGATCATCTAGATCATCTATCTCAACGACACCAAAGCCTTCATCAGGAGTTTCTTACAAGTCTAAATCAACTGCAAGTAATGACTCTTCTTCATCTAGAAGGATTGTTATTGCTGTTGTAGTGGGTATTTTAATTTTGGCAGTTGCAGTGGTTTCAAAGAATTCATCCTCTGATACTGCAACTGTTACACCAACTCCAGCAGCTTCAGAATCTGCTGAACCAACGACTGAGCCAAGTTCAGCACCAATTGGTGCGCATGAAGCACCAGTCGGAATCGTCTCTTTATACAACGATGGTGGTGCAACTGTTAATTGGAAGACTCCTACAGCATCTGAAGGAATTACTGGTTACAACGTTGAGCTGCGCACAAATGGTGTCGGTGAGTGGAAATTAGTTGCCACCGTTCCAGCAACACAACTAAAGCAACAAATTACCAAAAATGATGAAACTGGTTGGGCTCAGGTAAGAGTATCCACAGTTTATTCAGATGGTGAAGTAGTTGCCGGAAAAGTTCACGGATTGCCAGGTAGCTGGTCTTAATCTAAATACTAAAATGGCCCTTAAGAAAATTAAGGGCCATTTTTATTTTTTAAATCTTATGCTGGTGTTTTAGTAAAGACACTCAAAACTAAATCAACATATACATCAGAGCCAGTTGGGCTTAAGTGAACACCATCAGGAGCAAATAATTCTGGTCGACCTTTCGAGATTCGATCCCAATCCACTAATTTTACATTTGGATATCGCGCAGAAACTTTTGAAATTATTTCGTTGTTTGCATCTTTCCATGCCCTGGGAACTGCGGTGTTCACCACAATAATTTGTGGTTGATTTTTTATAGTCTCAAAAATATCAATTACGGTTTGTTCAGACAAAGCGTTGTTGTTGCCCAAATTAAATATCACAGGTGAGGATGGAACTGAGGTTTGATCTACTCGCATAACTGCTAGCAATTCTGGTGCTTGCCTGCCAACCCTGGCGTTAATTAGTGAGATATGTTCCTTGCTCTCTAGCTTGCTTCTAATTCCCAAAATAACACTGTCACCAGTCACCCAAAGTCCAGTTGTACTACCTAAATCCTGTTGATTTGGTTCAATCGGGACTATCTCTTCAAGGACTTGATTTGAAATTTGGTCAGCTTGATTTATTGCTTGAACTGAAATAACAGAGGTAATAGCAAGTACTGTGATTATGGAGGTGAGCAGTGATAATTGTTGGCGTAGCTTTACCTTTGCAGAGCGGTATTTCATTCCACGAAACCAGTTTTGTACTGCACCTTGTCTAAATGGAATCTCAACCCAACGCAGTGAAATATCAGCAAGTGCAAGCACCAATAAAACTCGTGCTAGATAAAGCGCCCAGGTTTGACCAGATAAATCAACTGAAGGTCTAGTCAATTGAAATATTACCCAGTGCCAAATATAGATTCCATAGCTACGTTGGCCCACCCAGCGAAACGGGGCAGTACTGATTATTGGTGCAAATCTTGAGGCCGGATGAACTAGTGAAATAATTACTAGGCAACCAAATATGCCAGCTAATGGGAAAGCAATTCGGTAGAGATTTGCATTTGATTGATCAATAAATAAAAAGACTGAAATCAATCCCAGTAAGCCAACTACTCCGATTCCATCAATGACATCTTGAGCACGTTTTGTTATAGCTGCGCTAAGGTTTTGTGGAATCCAAGAAACAGCTAGCGCTGAACCAAGAAATAACCCAAGTGAGTGAGTGTCAGTGCCAAAGTAAATATGACTAATTTGTTTAGCGTTTGCTTGATCAAGGCTGAGGGAGACAATAAATAGAGTTATACCTGAGATTATTGCAATTGCCAATGCAATTCTTGCGACATTTTTCTTTCCAAAGTACTTCAAGACAGTTAATAAAATAATTGGCCAGATCAGATAAAACTGTAATTCAACTGCCAGGGACCAAGTGTGTTGCAGCAACGGTGGGCGGCCTATTGTTTCAAAGTAATCCTGATTTCTAGCAACTAGATACCAATTTATGCTGCCAGTGAGTGCGTATGGTAAATCGGTTAAGAAACGTTTAATTGCCTCTGGTGCCCAAACACCAATAAAGATAATTGTACAAATCACCATAAAAATAAAACCAGGATAAATTCGCCGCAACCTTGCTGCGTAGAAAGCTCTGAGGTCTAACGCACTTGATTGATTAATTGAATCAAGAATTAGTCTAGTAATTACATAGCCAGAGATAACAAAGAATAAATCAACACCTAAAAAACCACCTGGAATCCAAGAGATTCCCAAGTGATATAAAACGACAGCAGCAACAGCAATAGCACGTAAACCATCGATTGATGAAATATGGCGAACACCAACCTTGCCACTCACTTGTTTTGTGTCCACTCAATTATCCAATGCTAAGAAGTTAAGCATGGCTAACTCCAACTTTAAGAGTTATTTCTTTTTCTTTTTGCCAGCACTATTTTTAGTATTTATTGCTTTTTGTTTTTTAGCAGCGGCAGCGGCAGCTTTTTTACCCGCTCCTGCAACAAAAGTCTTGTTCGTCGGCCTATTCTCAGAATCCAAATTCGCGTAAATATCATCTTGCAATTGTGATAGTCGATCAAAGGCATGCTTCAACTTCTGTCTTGATTCCTGGATTGCATTTTCAGCAGCATTTAAAGATGCATTCTGAGTTCGGTGAAGTCGCTCTGCTTCAGATATCGCCGAAGATAACCAGGAGCGGTAATCAAGAATACTCTTACCTGCATCTGCAATTAGCTTTTGTGCATCGCGCTTTCCTGCAGCGGTTAGCGCATTTGCTTCACGCGTTGACCTATTAAGGATTTGATCTGCTTCACCTTCAGCAGCAATTACTAGATCAGCAGCATCACCTTCAGCAGCAGCAATATATTTACGTCCCCGAAATTCTGCTGATGAAAGAATGCTTTTAGCTTTAGACTCAGCGGCTTCAAGTTTTTCTTTAGTACTCCGATTTGTTTCGCTAACTATTTTTTGTACCGCAGCATTAGCCTTTGCTTCTCGTTGTTGCGCAGATTTGACCATTGCCATAGCAGTTTCAGTTGCCAAAATTTCAAACTCTTCGCGACTTAATCCGGTGATATCACGACGTGAGCGCAGATCATTTAATTGGTTTTCAAGTTCACGAATATGCTCTAACGCATTTTGTGCGGGCGCAGGCTTGCCTTCCTCCTCACCCTTAAATCCAACCCAACTAAGTAGTTTCTTTTCAGCCATGCCCTTAGCCTTCCTTAACATTAATTTAATTACAACTGGTGCGGGAGGTGGGACTTGAACCCACACGCCGAAGCACAGGTTCCTAAGACCTGCGTGTCTGCCATTTCACCACTCCCGCAATTATTTCTTGAGTGCGGGGGAAAGATTACGGTGTAAATGGCGGCATCACCAAAATCCAACGACCTTTAGCATGCTCAAGCGGGTAACCTTGCTCAAATGAGTGCAGATTCAGTGCAAAATAAGGTTACGCAAGCAATCCTTAAAGCGCTGGCACTGGCCAAAGGCAACGGGGAGTTAAATTGTGAATTGCCCCAGAAGTTAATCCTTGATCGTCCTAAGAATCGTGAACATGGTGATTATGCAACCTCGATCGCATTAGCTCTGGCTAAAGTTGCAAATAAGCAAGCAAGGGTGATTGCTGAGGTGATTGCTAAAACCCTTACTGAGAATAATTTATTAACGCCTAATGGAATTAGCAAAATTGAAATTGCAGGTCCAGGTTTTATAAACATCACTTTAGAAAGTGCGAGCCAAGCAAGTGTTGTGATGGAAATTCTTACCTTAGGTAAGAAATATGGAACTTCAAACTCACTTACTGGGAAGAAAATTAATCTTGAATTTGTTAGCGCAAATCCAACTGGGCCTTTGCATCTGGGGCACACCAGGTGGGCAGCGGTTGGTGACTCCTTAGGCCGAGTATTAACAGCTGCTGGGGCACAGGTATCAAGAGAGTTTTATGTTAATGACCGTGGTAATCAGATGGATTTGTTTGGCCAATCATTACGCGCTGCTGCATTAAAAATTGCTATCCCTGAAAATGGATATCACGGCGAGTACATAGTTGATTTAGCTAATGAAATAACCAAAGCTAACCCTACTTTTATTAAACTGGCAGAGGCAGAGTCGGTTGCAGCATTTAGAGATACTGGTTATCTGTTGCAGTTAGCTCAGCAGCAAAAAGTTTTAGATAATTTTGGCACTCATTTTGATACTTGGTTTTCTGAGCGAACTCTCTATGAAAATAACTTCTTTGATCATATATTGGATAAATTGAAATCTTTAGGCCATGTATATGTACAAGATGGTGCGACTTGGCTACGTACAACTGATTTTGGTGATGACAAAGACCGAGTAATGATTAAGTCAGATGGATCTTTTGCATATTTTGCATCTGACTCTGCTTATTACATCAGCAAGCGAGAGCGCGGATTTGATTTATGTATTTATATGCTAGGTGCTGACCATCATGGCTATGTTGGTCGGATAAAAGCAATGGCAGCATGTGCCGGCGATAACCCAGAAGATGATGTTGAAATACTAATTGGTCAAATGGTAAAAATCATTGAAGGTGGCCAAGAATTAAAACTTTCTAAACGAGCTGGAATCATCATTACCTTGGAGGAGTTAGTAGAAAAAGTTGGCAAAGACGCAGCCCGATATACACTTATTCGATATCCGACTGATACACCAATGGTGATGGATGTTGATTTATTAAAGAAAAATACAAATGAAAATCCAGTTTATTATGTGCAGTATGCGCATGCTCGAATTTGTGCTGTTCTTCGTAATGCTAAAGATCTTGGAATAAAATTTGGTTTAGACGCTTATTCACCAGAATTGCTTGTGCATGAAAGAGAGCGAGAGTTAATTGGTCTAATTGCTCAGTATCCAAAAATTGTTGCATTTGCTGCTCTAATGCGCCAACCTCATAGAATTGCAAGATATATTGAAGAGGTTGCTGGCCAGTTTCACCGTTTTTATAATGATTGCCGAGTACTGCCACTTGGTGATGAAAAACCTAGCTCATTGAACTCAGCCCGTGCCGGACTTTCAATGGCGACTGCGCAAGTAATCAATAATGGTTTAGATTTACTAGGTGTTAGTGCCCCGGAGAAGATGTAATGACAAATAGTAAGTATCCGACTGCTTTGTTTTCTACAAATCTAAAGTTTGTTGATGAAAATCAATATGGTGGGCAGCTGTCGATAGCCGGTTGCTCGGCGATTAATCTAGTGAAAGAGTTTGGCTCCCCAATATTTGTTTTAGACCAAGATGACTTTTTTATGCGAACTAATGCTTGGCGTACTGCGCTTGATACTTCATTTGGTTCAGGTCAGCTTTACTACGCAGCAAAATCCTTTATTTGTGTTGAAGTAGCAAGATGGCTAAAACAATTAAAAGTGGGATTAGATGTTTGTAGTGGTGGTGAATTAGCAGTTGCTCTAGCCGCTGATTTTCCTGCCAGTGATATTGAATTTCATGGCAATAATAAATCAGCGGATGAAATAACTACTGCAATTAAATGTGCAGTAGGCACAATTGTGATTGATTCATTTGATGAACTAGAGCGAGTGGCTTTGATTGCAAAGAGTCTTGGCAAGATTCAAAAAGTTTATTTGAGATTGACTCCTGGGATTGACGCTCACACACATGAATTCATTTCAACCGCTCATGAGGATGTGAAGTTTGGTTTTTCGATCGCATCTGGGGCTGCTAGGGAGGCACTTGATAATTGCATGTCCTACGCATCATTGAATTTAGCTGGTGTGCATTGTCATATAGGTTCGCAAATATTTGAAGTAAGTGGCTTTGAGGCGGCAGCAAAGCGGCTAATAGATGTGCTGGCAAAATTTCGTGATAAATATGCAAAAGAGTTGCCAGAGTTAAATATCGGTGGTGGTTATGGAATTGCCTACACAAAAGCTGAGCAAGCAATTTCACCGCAGGGTGTAATGCCAGCAATTGCTAAGGTAATTAAAAGTGAATGTGAAAAACTAAATCTTTCTGTTCCTAAGATTTCAATTGAGCCAGGCAGAGCAATTGTCGGTCCAACAACTACTACAATATATTTAGTAGGAACTACAAAATCAGTCACCCTAGATGATGGATCAATTCGTAGATATGTATCAGTTGATGGTGGAATGAGTGAAAATATTCGCCCAGCACTTTATGGCGCCACCTACTCAGCTTTTTTGGCAAATCGCACTTCTACTGCAAAAAGTATTTCAACCAGAGTTGTTGGTAAGCATTGCGAGAGTGGGGACATTTTGATTTCAGATATCGAATTGCCCAGTGATATAAAGATTGGCGATTTATTGGCGATACCGGCCACCGGTGCTTATGGTCGCAGTATGGCCAGCAATTACAATCACATTCCAAGGCCTTCAGTGATTGCTGTTATAAATGGCAGTGCTCGAGAGATTTTACGCAGAGAAACTGAGGCTGATTTGCTAAATCTTGATGTAATTCAAGCGCCACGGCAGATGTCATAAGTTTGAGATACTTCTCTAGTGAAAACTCTTAAAGTAGGGATGCTAGGTGCTGGCACAGTCGGTTCTCAGATTGCCCGCCTATTAGTTGATAACAAAGCAGATTTAGCATCTCGCGCTGGTGCAGAGTTGGAATTAGTTAAGGTAGCAGTCAAAAATATCAACACGAAGCGAGTGGGCATTGCAAGCAGTTTTTTAACTGATGATGCAGCCTCTGTTGTTAATGATCCACAAATAGATTTAATTATTGAGGTAATGGGTGGAATCTCACCCGCTAAAGAATTAATCCTTGCAGCTTTAAAGAACGGTAAATCAGTTGTAACTGCTAATAAAGCATTATTAGCTAAAGATGGCGCAACATTGTATGAAGCAGCAGCTAAGGCAAATGTTGATTTGTATTATGAAGCAGCCGTTGCTGGCGCAATTCCAATTTTACGACCACTACGCGAATCTTTAGTAGGCGATCATGTGGTGAGAATTATGGGAATTGTAAACGGCACGACAAATTATATTTTGACCAAAATGGATGAAGAGGGAACTGCATTCAAGGATGCTTTAAAACAAGCACAAGAGCTTGGATTTGCAGAGGCAGACCCAACTGCTGATGTTGAAGGAGTTGATACTGCTGATAAAGCCGCAATTTTAGCCGGACTAGCATTTCACTCCCGGGTCACAGACAAAGATGTATATCGCGAGGGAATAAGCAAAATTACCGCAGCAGATGTGAAGGTTGCTAAAACCATGGAGATGGTAATTAAATTGCTAGCAATAACAGAATTAACTGCAGGAGGTGAAATTTCAGTACGAGTACATCCTGCGTTGATATCACGCAATCATCCACTTGCTGCAGTTCGCGAATCATTCAACGCCGTATTCGTAGAGGCCAAATCTGCTGGCCAGATGATGTTTTATGGCAGAGGCGCCGGCGGTGAGCCAACCGCTAGTGCGGTTCTCGGGGATTTAGTTGCAGTTGCACGACATAAAGTTTCTGGTGGTGTTGGACCAAAAGAGAGTGATTACGCCTCACTTAAAATTGCACCAATCGGAGAGATTAAAACTAGATATTTGATTAGGCTAAATGTGGTGGATAAACCTGGTGTTTTAGAGTCAGTCGCACATGTCTTTGCATCTCACAGTGTTTCTATTCAAACAGTTAGGCAAAGTGGAGCAGGGGATAAGGCAGAGCTAATTGTTATGACTCACCACTCCTCTGAATCAGCATTATCTGCCACAGTAAAAGATTTATCAAAGCTCTCAGCGGTGAGTGATGTGGCAAGTGTGTTACGCGTAGAGGGTGTTATTTAATGGCGTTGTTTGGGAAAAAAGGTGCCCACCAGTGGCGTGGAGTAATTGATGAATACCGAAAATGGTTACCCGTAACAGATCAAACTCCAGTAATTACTTTACGCGAGGGTGGCACACCACTTGTTTATGCATATGTTTTATCTGAAATGTTAGGAAATGAAATATGGTTGAAGGTAGAAGGAAATAATCCAACTGGATCCTTTAAGGATCGTGGTATGACTATGGCAATCTCAAAAGCAGCTGAAGCAGGTGCCAAAACAGTTATCTGTGCATCAACTGGTAATACCAGTGCTAGCGCTGCTGCTTATGCAAGTAAAGCTGGAATGAAACCAGTTGTCCTTGTGCCAGCAGGAAAAATTGCAATGGGTAAATTGGCACAGGCAGTTGCCCATGGCGCAGTGCTGGTGCAGGTAAAAGGTAATTTTGATAGTTGTTTGACCTTGGCTAGACAGTTATCTGAAAATTATCCAGTCGCACTCGTAAATTCAGTTAACCCTTATCGAATTGAGGGACAAAAGACAGCAGCATTTGAAGTTGCAGATATGTTAGGAGCGCCACCAGATATTCATTGCTTACCAGTAGGAAATGCTGGAAATATTACTGCTTACTGGCAGGGGTATCAAGAGTATAAAAAAGCAGGGATGTCTAGAAGTTTGCCAATGATGTGGGGCTTTCAAGCAGCAGGTGCTGCTCCAATAGTTAAGAACAAAATTATTAAAAATCCTGAAACTATTGCAACTGCAATTCGAATTGGAAATCCAGCCTCCTGGGACCAAGCAGTAGCAGCAATGATTGGATCAAAAGGCTTAATTGATTCAGTTACTGATAAAGAAATTTTGAGCGCTTACCGCTTAGTTGCAGCAAAAGAGGGCGTATTTGTTGAGCCATCTAGCGCAGCTGGTATTGCTGGTCTGATCAAGATGAAGGCTGCAAAAAAGCTACCTAAGGGTAAAACTATTGTGGTAACTGTGACTGGAAATGGATTAAAAGATGTGCAATGGGTGTTAAATACATCAAGTAAACCAATTATTATTCCAGCAGATTTAAAGCGAGCAGCAAAGGCTATAGGTCTTAAGTAATGGCATCAAAACGAAGTAATTCAGGCCTCACTTTTAAAGCCACCCTGGCACAAATTAGTGTGCCAGCAAGTAGTGCCAATATTGGTCCAGGATTTGATTGTTTTGGAATTGCCCTAGAGTTACGCGATCGGTACGCAGCCCAAGTATTAGATGATGAAACATTTGATGTTGATGTGACTGGTGAGGGAGTTGATGAGGTTAAGAAAGATGCAAAAAATTTAGTAATTAAATCTATGCTGCGCGGCTTTGAACACATGGGTGCTAAGCCCAGAGGCATCGCCTTAAGAGCGTTAAATGTAATTCCACATGGCAGAGGGCTTGGTTCATCTGCTAGTGCCATAGTAGGCGGGCTCACTCTTGCCCGTTCCCTAGTTTTAACAGGTGAGCAATATATGAGTGATGAGGATTTAATTACCTTAGCAACCGAGCTAGAGGGACATCCAGATAATGTGGCCGCAGCATTTTATGGCGGCGCCACACTTGCTTGGTCAGAGTCTAAAACTTCATCAGCTGGGGATACAAAAAATATTGGCAGGGCAGTCAGTTTAAGGGTTGATGATCGAATCAAGGCTTTGCTGCTTGTACCGAATAATCAATTAGCAACTGCAAAGGCTCGAAAGTTATTACCAGAAATCATTCCACACCAAGATGCCGTCCTAAATTCATCCCGCACCGCACTGCTTGTGCACGCACTTGCTGAGCGGCCAGATTTATTATTTATCGCAACCGAAGATTTATTGCATCAGAAGTATCGCGCGCAAGCGATGCCAAAGACGATTGCATTGGTAGAAAAGTTAAGGGGAGCTGGTTTAGCTGCAGTTGTCTCTGGCGCAGGCCCTTCCGTTATGGTGCTTTATTCAGGGGCTGAGGATGAGATTGATCAATTGGAATCTGTGGCCTCAGGATTCACCACAATGAAGTTGGCTATTGCAAAAACAGGAGCGCAATAGCGGATTTTTCACATCGCCCGTTGATGTGCTATCTTTATCCCTGTCGGAAAGTACGATAGACAAAGTAACCAAAAATCCCTAAAAATAAAATAACTTTTTGCGGGATCACCCTTATACGGGTAATAAAAATACAAAGAAAGAATGGCAATAAATAGATGGTAGAAAAAAAATCAACCAATCGCACAGACGCGGTTGAGTTAGTGGATATGGCAGTTGGGGATCTAAAAAAGACCGCCGCCGCATTAGGTATTGAAAATGCCACCACACTTAAAAAAGCAGAGTTAGTCCAATCTATTGGCGATCTGCAGGCCGCGAATCGCGAAGCCGCTAAAAATGAACGAGAGGCTCGTCGTATGGAACGACAGAACAATCGAAATAATAGAAATAATAATGCTGACAGCGCAGAAGATAATGCTGGCGTTGATAACGCACCCAATAATTCAAGTGATAACTCAGCAAGTGGATACAGTAATTCAGATCGTGGTGATAACAATCGCCGCTTTGGAAATCGTTACAACAACCGCAGGGATCGTGGTCGGGATAGAAACCGTGATCGCAATCGTGACCGTGGTCATCGCGAAGAGCGCGAGATCGTAATTGGCCCAGATGATGTACTGCTTCCAGTTGGCGGTTTGCTTGATATTTTAGATAGCTTTGCATTTATCAGAACTGGTGGATATTTACCTACCCCAAATGATGTCTACGTTTCACTGCAACAAGTAAGAAAATATAGTTTGCGCAAAGGTGATGTAATTACTGGATCTGTTCGTGAACCTCGTGAGGGTGAACAGCGCGCAAAATTTAATGCCCTCGTTAGAGTTGAAACTATTAATGGTGCAGAGCCAGAAAATACCAAGGAGCGCGTGGAATTCTCTAAGTTAGTACCGTTATATCCACAAGAGCGACTACGCCTTGAAACTGAGCCAAATGTTTTGACCACCAGAATTATTGATTTAATTTCACCAATTGGTAAGGGACAACGTGGAT
>SHVD01000066.1 GCA_009691185.1 Candidatus Nanopelagicaceae bacterium
AAAGGAACTGCAGGTGTTATGAAGCGCCACGGTTTCTCTGGAATGGGTGCATCCCACGGTGTTGATAAGCGCCATCGTATGGGTGGTTCAGTTGGAAATAGAACTACACCAGGAAGAGTATTTAAGGGCAAGCGCATGACGGGTCGAATGGGTATTGACACTGTCACTACACAAAATCTTTTGGTGCACTCAGTTGATGTTGAGAATAACAAAATATTAGTTCGTGGTTCAGTTCCTGGCGCAATTGGTGCAACTGTATTTATTCGCACCGCCGCTAAGAAGACTGCAGCGCAAACTGTTGAGACAAAGGTCGGTGCCTAATGTCATTGAAGATTGAGGTTAAAGATATTACTGGAAAGGCAACTGGCTCAATAGATCTGCCAGCAGCAATATTTGATGTGCAGGCAAATGTGCCTTTAATTCACCAAGTTGTAGTTGCGCAATTAGCTGCAGCTAGAGCTGGAACCCACAAGGCTAAAAACCGTGGTGAGGTATCAGGTGGTGGAAAGAAACCATTTAAACAAAAAGGAACTGGTCGCGCTCGTCAGGGTTCAACTCGTTCACCAAACCAACGTCATGGTGGTGTCGCACACGGTCCAGTACCTCGTAAGTACGATCAACGCACACCAAAGAAAATGATTGCTGCAGCACTTAAAGGTGTTTTATCAGATCGTCAGCGCGCAGCTCGGATTCATGCTGTAAGCGGACTGGTAGAGGCAACAACTACTAAAGCTGCAATCGCAGCAGTTCGTCAATTTTCAGATCGTAAGAATTTATTAGTGGTGTTATCACGCAATGAGAATGCAGCGTGGTTATCGCTTAGAAATCATGATGAACTTCATTTAATTGTTAATGACCAACTAAATGCCTACGATGTTTTGGTTTCAGATGATGTCGTATTTTCTGAAGGCGCCCTTCGTGATTTCATCGCCGGGCCTGCTACTGGCAAAGGTGCAACTGCAGTTGCCCGTGAGAGTGAAGTAGGAGTATCCGCATGAAAAACTACCGTGATGTATTACTAGCACCAGTCGTCTCTGAGAAGTCATACTCATTGCTAGATGGCAATAAATACACATTCTTAGTAGCACCTGATGCTAATAAGACAGAGATAAAGATTGCAGTTGAAAAAGTATTTAACGTGAAGGTTTTAAGTGTTAACACCATGAACCGCGAGGGTAAGCGCAAGCGAACCGCTTTAGGTTTTGGAAAGCGTAAAGATACAAAGCGGGCAATTGTGCATGTAGCAGCTGGACAACGAATCGACATCTTTGGAGGACCAGTCTCCTAAGGGGAGATTGGGACTTGAATAGGAATAGGGAGAAGATAAATGGCACTGCGTAATCTGAGGCCGATCACACCTGGTCAGCGCGGAGCAAGCGTTCCGGATTTTGAAGAGATCACTCGTCAAAAGCCAGAGAAATCTTTAGTCCGTCCGATCAACTCAAAAGGTGGTCGTAACGCAACTGGACGAGTAACCATGCGCCATCAAGGTGGCGGACACAAACGTGCCTATCGGTTAATTGATTTTGTTCGCAACGATAAAGATGGCGTGCCAGCAAAAGTTGCACAGATTGAATACGATCCAAACCGCACTGCAAATATTGCACTGCTTCACTTTGCTGATGGCGAGAAGCGTTACATCATTGCACCGGATGGTTTGATCCAAGGGGCTGCAATTGAGAATGGCGCAGCAGCAGATATCAAGCCAGGAAATAATTTGCCACTTCGCAATATTCCAGTTGGAACCATGATTCATGCAATTGAACTTCGCCCAGGTGGGGGAGCAAAGATTGCTCGCTCTGCTGGTTCTGCGGTGCAGTTAGTTGCTAAAGATGGACCGTACGCACAAATTCGTATGCCATCTGGTGAAATTAGAAATATCGATGTTCGTTGCCGCGCAACTATTGGCACAGTTGGTAATGCCGAACAAGTGAATAGAAATTATGGAAAAGCTGGTCGCATGCGTTGGAAGGGCAAACGCCCATCTGTTCGCGGTGTGGTTATGAACCCAGTTGATCACCCACATGGTGGTGGTGAAGGTAAAACTTCTGGTGGCCGTCACCCAGTTTCACCTTGGGGTCTACCTGAAAAGCGCACTCGTAAAAAGAAAGCAAGTGATTCTTTAATTATCCGCCGCCGCAAGTCCAATAAGAAGAGATAAGGGGGGATCTTAAGATGCCACGTAGTTTAAAGAAGGGTCCTTTCGTTGATCTTCATCTATCTAAAAAGGTAGATGATCAAAATGCGAAGAACACTAAAAATGTTATTAAAACTTGGTCACGTCGATCAATGATTACACCGGACATGATTGGTCACACCATCGCAGTTCACGATGGTCGCAAGCATGTGCCAGTTTTCATTACCGAGGCAATGATCGGTCACAAGCTTGGTGAGTTTTCACCAACTAGAACTTTCAAAGGTCACTCTCGTGCTGATGGAAAGGCGGTGGTAGTAAGTGAGTAATACCGAAACCACTACCGCATTAGTCTCTCGCGCTGTGCTGCGCGATTTACGTGCTACACCACAAAAAGCTCGTCGAGTTGTGAACCTAGTTCGTGGACAACGTGCAGATACCGCACTTAACATGATGAAGTTTGCTAATCAGCCAGAGTTGGGACAAGCGATCTACACATTAATAGCCTCCGCTGTATCAAATTCAAAGCAGAAGAATCCATCACTTCGTGATGCATCTGAGCTTTGGGTGGTCGAGGCACTAGTTGATGAAGGCTTTACTATGAAGCGCTATCGTCCACGTGCACAGGGGCGGGGCTTTGCAATTGATAAAAGATCATCACAGGTCACTGTGGTGCTATCTGATGATAAGAATCTTCGTACAAATAAGAATTTAAAAGCTTCTCAGATGCAAAAGCCAAAGGCGCGACGAAAGCCAACGGTAATTGTGGATAAGCCAGCTCCAACAAAGGCAGCTGACTCATTACCTGAAAAGCCAGTAACAAAGAAGGCGGCGGCTAAAAAAGCTACTGCTAAAAAAGCACCTGCCAAAAAGGCAGCAACTAAGAGGAAGGCCGAGTAAATGGGTCAAAAGATAAATCCACACGGCTTCCGTCTTGGAATTACTACTGATTTCAAATCACGTTGGTATGCCGACAAACTTTACGGCGCCTACGTTAAGGAAGATATTTTAATTCGCAAGTTAATGGCAAAAAAGATGGAGCGAGCTGGCGTATCTAAGATTGAGATTGAGCGCACCCGCGAGAAGGTTCGAATCGATCTATTTACCGCACGTCCTGGAATTGTGATTGGTCGTCGTGGGCAAGAGGCGGACAAGCTTCGAATTGATCTAGAAAACCTAACCGGTAAGCAGGTGCAGTTAAATATTCTTGAGGTTAAAAATCCAGAGACAGATGCGCAATTAGTTGCACAAGGAATTGCTGAACAATTAGCTGCTCGTGTTTCATTCCGTCGTGCGATGCGTAAGGGAATGCAAACTGCATTAAAGGCAGGAGCTGAGGGAATTCGCGTGCAGTGCGGTGGTCGTTTAGGCGGAGCAGAGATGAGCCGTTCTGAGTTTTATCGTGAAGGCAGAGTTCCACTACACACATTACGTGCTGATATTGATTATGGATTTGCCGAAGCACACACAACATTTGGTCGCTTAGGTGTAAAGGTTTGGATTTATAAGGGTGAGGTTATTGAATCTCGCGCAGAGCGTGCTGCTACAGCTCTTGCTGCTGCAAAAGCACCAAAACCAAACCGTTCAACTAGAGCTCCTCGCGCACCACGTGGTGAGGTTAAAACCACAACTGTCGCCGAGCGCGCTGCTGAAGCTGCTGCTGCAGAGCAAAGTTCAACTCCAGTAACACCAGATGAGAGCGGAGCTAACTAATGTTAATTCCACGTCGAGTTAAGCATCGTAAACAACATCACCCAAAGCGTGCTGGAAAATCTAAGGGTGGAACAGCGGTCTCCTTTGGTGATTATGGTGTGCAGGCGATGGCGCCAGCATATGTAACTAACCGTCAAATTGAAGCGGCTCGTATTGCAATGACACGTCACATTAAACGTGGTGGAAAGGTTTGGATAAATATTTATCCAGATCGTCCATTAACTAAGAAGCCAGCTGAAACTCGTATGGGATCAGGAAAAGGATCTCCAGAGTGGTGGATAGCAAATGTGAAGCCAGGAAGAGTTATGTTTGAAATTTCAGGCGTGACCGAGGCGGTTGCTACTGAGGCAATGACACGTGCGATGCACAAATTGCCAATGAAGTGCCGAATTGTTCGCCGAGAGGAGTTCTAATGTCATCTACAACAGCTGAAACATTACGTGCTAGTTCAACTGATGAGTTGAATGAAAAGTTACGTGAGGCTAAAGAAGAGTTGTTTAATCTGCGTTTTCAAGCAGCTACTGGTCAATTAGAAAGCCATGGCCGTTTAACTGCAGTACGTAAAGAAATCGCTCGGATCTACACAATTTTACGTGAACGCGAACTAGGGATTGGAGTCAGCGCATGAGTAAAGAAAAAGCATCAGCTGCCTCAGTAGAGCGCCCATTCCGCAAAACCCGTGAGGGAATTGTGACTAGTGACAAGATGAATAAAACTGTTGTGGTTGCTATTCAAGATCGAGTAAAGCACGGGATGTATAGCAAAGTTTTGACTCGCTCTCGCAAATTAAAAGCACATGATGAAGGCAATACCGCCGGCATCGGTGATCGTGTTTTAATCATGGAAACTCGTCCACTATCAGCAACAAAGCGCTGGCGTGTGGTTGAGATTCTTGAGAAGGCTAAGTAAGGGGCAAAGATGATTCAACAAGAATCGCGACTAGCAGTCGCCGATAACACTGGCGCAAGGGAATTACTTTGCATCAGAGTTTTAGGTGGCTCGTCTCGTCGCTACGCTGGAATTGGCGACATCATTGTTTGCTCGGTTAAAGATGCGATTCCTGGTGGCCAGGTGAAAAAAGGTGAGGTTGTGAAAGCTGTCATCGTTCGCACTGTAAAAGAGAATCGTCGTGCCGACGGTTCATATATTCGTTTTGATGAGAATGCTGCCGTAATTATTAAAGATGACGGTGAGCCACGTGGAACTCGTATTTTCGGTCCAGTTGCTCGCGAACTTCGGGATAAGAGATTTATGAGAATTATTTCATTAGCTCCGGAGGTGTTATAAAAATGGCAAACATTCGTAAAGGTGACACCGTGCAGGTAATTGCCGGTAAAGATAAAGGCACAACTGGAACCGTCTTATCAGTTGATCGCGTCAAAGAGCGGATTTTAATTGAGGGTGTAAACCGGGTTAAGCGCCATACAAAGGAGACAACCTCTGATCGTGGCGTAAAAGTTGGCGGAATTACCACGGTTGAGTCCGCAATCCATCTATCAAATGTGATGTTAGTTGATGGTGAAGGTAAGGCAACTCGAATTGGAGCTCGTAAAGATGAAAATGGCAAGAATGTTCGCATCTCTCGCCGTTCTGGAAAGGATGCCTAATGTCTACTGATTTAGCACCACGTCTTAAGGGACGATATCGCTCTGAGATTGCACCAGCTCTTAAAACCAAATTTGGTTATAAGAATGTAATGCAAATTCCAACTCTTTCTAAAGTTGTTGTGAATATGGGTGTTGGCGAAGCTGCGCGAGATTCAAAAATCATCGAAGGTGCAATTCGCGACTTGGCAGTTATTACTGGACAACGTCCACAGGTAACTCGATCTCGTAAATCAATTGCGCAATTTAAATTGCGTGAGAATATGCCAATTGGTGCACATGTGACCCTTCGTAATGACCGCATGTGGGAGTTCACTGATCGACTGCTTTCAATTGCATTGCCACGTATTCGAGACTTCCGTGGACTTTCACCAAGACAATTTGATGGAAACGGTAATTACACCTTTGGATTAACTGAACAGGTTGTATTCCCAGAGATTGAGC
>SHVD01000067.1 GCA_009691185.1 Candidatus Nanopelagicaceae bacterium
TAGCATTTGATCGATTACACATGAACTCGGAGGGTCATAGAAGATTAGCAAATGCTGTTTTAGAAGGATTAGGTTATGAGTTTGATCTAAATTGGCGAATGCCACTACCGGAAGCAAAAGAGAAAAATAAAGTTTTAAAGTTTTTTATAGACATCGCATGGGTTGGGATCTTTTTACTGCCTTGGATTTGGCGCCGAATTCGGGGTAAATCATCCGGTGATGGTAGAAGTGCTAAACACCAAGAGCCAATAAGATGGATTAAGCGCTGAGTTAGCCCACTGGTTACCATCCGTTCACCTTTATCTAGCACAATATTCACATGAGCCAACATTTAATTTCAACTAATCCGCGTCAGCGATTAATTGATAGGGAATTAAGTTGGCTGTCATTTAATGAACGGGTTTTAGAGTTGGCAGAAGACAGGAGTATTCCCCTTCTTGAAAGATGTCGCTTCCTCTCGATATTTTCATCAAATCTTGATGATTTTTTTATGATCAGAGTCGCAACTTTAAAACGAAAGTTAGAAAGTGGTGTAACAAAAGCAAACACTGCAGGTTATTCACCGATTGAGTTAATGAGTGAAATCTCAAAGAAAACTCAATCACTCATTCAAAGGCGATCTGAATGTTTTCAAAATGATGTGCGCATCAAACTAGCAGAGGTTGGGATAAGTTTTATTAAATGGAAAGAGCAAGATGATGAGGAAAAAAAATATATAAATCATATTTTTACTGATCGCATTTTTCCAGTATTGACACCATTAGCAGTCGACCCTGCCCATCCATTTCCTTATATTTCAGGGCTATCTTTAAACTTAGCGGTATTGGTAAAGAAACCAGATACTCATGAAGAGTTGTTTGCTAGAGTGAAAGTTCCTTCCTCACTTCCAAGATTCATTCAAACCAAAGAGTTTGCCAGCACTAGGTTTATCACGATTGAGCAGGTAATTATTGCTAACCTTCATAAATTATTTCCCGGTATGGAGATAGAGGATTACTACACCTTCAGGCTTACCCGAAATGCTGATCTAGAGCTGGAGGAGGAAGAGTCAGAAAACTTGCTGGTCTCCATGGAGGCAGAGTTACTTCGTCGCAAATTTGGACCACCAGTAAGACTTGAAGTTCCGTTAGATATTAAACCGGGCTTGCTAGAACGATTAAAGATTGAGCTATCGATCAAGGAAGAGGATATTTCAAGGTATAAAGAGCCCTTAGATCTAACGGGATTAAATATTATCGCAGATCTTGATCGACCCGAGTTAAAGTTTGCACCCTTTAGAAATCAAATAGTTAAAGAGTTTCGTGAAATTGATCAAGACTCCAATGAAGAATTTTTTGCAGCGATAAGACGGAATGAAATATTGCTGCATCACCCATACGACTCCTTTAACTCATCAGTTTTAAGGTTTTTAGAGGCAGCGGCAACTGATCCAGATGTGTTAGCAATAAAACAAACACTTTATAGAACCTCTGGTGATTCACCAATTGTTAACGCCTTAATTGAGGCAGCTGAGGCAGGTAAACAGGTTTTAGCGGTAATTGAAATTAGAGCTAGATTTGATGAACAGGCAAATGTTAGGTGGGCAAGAAAGCTTGAAGATGTGGGTGTGCACGTTGTTTATGGCTTAGTCGGGTTTAAAACTCACGCAAAGTTATCTCTTGTAGTGCGCCAAGAAGGCATTGTTGTTCGCAGGTATTGCCATGTTGGAACTGGAAATTACCACCCAAAGACGGCTCGTATGTATGAAGATTTAGGAATTCTAAGTGCTGATAATCAATTAGGAGAGGATTTAAATATATTGTTTAATCAACTCTCTGGCTTTGCCCCACAATCTACCTATAACCGCTTGCTGGTAGCACCAAGGACAATTCGCCCTGGATTGCTGGAAAAAATCAATCGTGAAATTGAAAACAAAAAAGCTGGCCAGCACGCTTTCATTAGATTGAAATTAAACTCGCTACTTGATGAAGAGTTTGTTGAGGCTTTGTATTTGGCATCAATGGCTGGGGTTGAGATTGATCTAGTTGTACGAGGAATTTGTGCAATTCTACCTGGCATTCCAGGTATCTCAGAAAATATTCGTGTTAGATCGGTTCTAGGTCGCTTCCTTGAGCACTCTCGAATTTTTCACTTTGCCAATGGTGGTGATGATGAAATCTATATCGGGAGCGCCGATCTTATGGAGCGAAATCTAAACCGGCGAGTTGAGTCCTTAGCAAAGATTAGTCGAGATGAGCATAAAAAAGAGTTAATAAAAATATTTGATCTTTATCTTTCATCAAAAACTGCTGCCTGGCATCTATTACCAGATGGCAAGTGGCTACGCGTTAATCAGGATCCAAATGGTGCACCACTAGCTGAGCTGCAGAGAGTCATGATTGATATATATCGAGTTCATTTGTGAGCAAGAGTATTTTGGCAGCAGGTGCGCTGGTTTGGCGAAAGAGTGAAGAAAAGAAAATTGAATTAGCAATTATTCATCGGCCAAAATATGATGATTGGACCATTCCCAAAGGAAAAGTAGAAAGTACTGAGTCTTTGATAGCTTGCGCCTATCGCGAGGTGATTGAGGAGACAAGTATTGAAACCGAATTCGGCAGATATTTAGGTGAGGTCAATTATCAATCACTTGAAGGTCCCAAGCAGGTTTCATTTTGGTCAGCACGGGTTTTAAAAGAAAATTCATTTACACCTAACTCTGAGGTGGATCAAATTAAGTGGGTAGAGGTATCTAAGGCAGCTAAATTATTAAGTTTAGATACTGATAAAGTGATATTTAATAAATTTATTAAATCAAAATATGACACTAAGCCATTGATATTGCTCAGACACGCAAAAGCAATTAGCCAAGATGAATGGCAGGGTGATGATGATGATCGGCCACTTGATGCCTTGGGCCAAGCGCAGGCAAAAAGATTATTGTCTATCTACCAAGTATTTAACCTGGGGCAAATCCACACCTCTGATGCAATTCGTTGCTATGACACAGTTGAACCCATGGCTAAATCATTGGGATTAAAACTTGAGGTGAGCAGTAAGGTTAGCGAGAGTTCATTTAAAAAAGATAGAGATGCTGCATTTGATTACGCTAAAGATTTAATGAAGGCTGACAACCGTGTTCTACTATGCAGCCATAATCCAATTTTGCCCAAAATGTTAAATAAATTAGGTAAGAATTCCGATGTCGATACTGATGAAGAGAAATTATCTCCAGCTGATGCTTTGGTGATTCACCGAATTGGTAAAGAAATTATTCAAATAGACAGAATTGCTGCACCTACAACTTAAGCTTCCATCCAATCTAGCCACTTGAGAATTACTCCCTCACGAAGTGCCCACGGGCAGATCACCAACTCTTTAATATCTAGATTTCGCATCACACTTTCAGCAACAAAAGCTCCTGCAACTATTTGAGATGCACGATTTTCTGAAACACCTGGTAATTTTGCTCTCGAGCTCTCATCCATCTCCGCTAATTTCAAAGAAATCTTTCTTATCGATTCCATAGTTATGTTTTTCCCACTGCCATCAAACCAATCACTGGCTAATCTAGCCAAGGTGCGCAGAGTTTTACTGGTAGCAATGGCTCGATCAGACTCCTGATGTTTTACCAATGATGGCAAGATTTGCTCAAGTTTATTTTCAATCTGATCTCGGAGTGCTCTAATACTTTTATCGGTGTAAGGATCACCCTTTAAAAATTCCTTAGTTAATCTTGCTGCACCAAGTGGAAGTGAGATAGCAACCTCAGGTGTTTCATCAACACCAACTGCCATTTCCAGTGAGCCGCCACCAATATCAATTACCAACAGCCGTCCACTTGACCAACCAAACCATCGCCTGGCAGCAAGAAAAGTTAACTTAGCTTCCTCTTCGCCAGATAAAACCTGTAGATCGATATGGAAATCTTTATTGATTGATTTAATTACCTCTTCACCATTTCTAGCCTCACGTAAAGCTGAGGTGGCAAATGGCAGCAACTCTTGTGTCTTTACTGAGGATGATTGCTCTATCACCCGCTTGATACAACCTCTAAGTTTTTCTACTCCCTCATCTGATAAAAGATTTTCAGCAGAGATATATTGAGTCAGCCGCAGCTCCTCTTTGTAATTAAAGGTTGGATTTGGCCTAGCACCTGGGGCGGTATCAACAATTTGTAGGTGCACAGTATTTGAGCCAACATCTAAGACGCCAAGACGCATGTGGGCAACCTACTAGATTTTTTTACTTAAAACCTCAGCGGAGATAATGGTGATTTATTCATGGCATAATTACGCACCTGTAAAACCCGCCTCTCTAGCTCAGTGGTAGAGCAGCCGCCTTGTAAGCGGCAGGTCGTCAGTTCAATCCTGACGGGGGGCTCCATTTCTAACTACTTATTATTACTAAGCGATCAAAGTAGAGTTTGATTATGAAATCTGCCGATTTTGATGTGGTGGTAATTGGCTCTGGCTTTGGTGGCTCTGTCGCCGCCCTTCGCCTTACCGAAAAAGGCTATAAGGTCGCAGTGCTTGAGGCGGGTAGAAGATTTTCTGATAAAGATTTTCCAAAAACTTCCTGGCGATTAAATCGATTTCTATTTATGCCCCGGCTTGGCCTACGTGGTATTCAACGCATTCATGTACTTCCAGATGTTTTAGTTTTAGCTGGAGCAGGTGTTGGTGGTGGATCACTTGTTTATGCAAATACTTTATATAAACCACCCGCTTCCTACTTTGAAGATAAACAATGGAAACATATTACTGATTGGGATAGTGAGCTATCTCCTTGGTATGACCAAGCATCTCGCATGTTAGGTGTTGCCCAAAATCCATATCTTTCTCCATCAGATAAAGCAATGAAACAAGTGGCAGATCAAATGGGAGTTGGCCACACATTTAAGTTGGCACCCCTTGGTGTTTATTTTGGTGATGGCGCAGCTGTGAAATCTAAGGATCCATTTTTTGGTGGCGTTGGACCTGATCGAGATGGTTGTCTGCAATGCGGTGCTTGCATGACAGGGTGTCGTCACAATGCAAAAAATACTCTGCCAAAAAATTACTTAGGTCTTGCTGAAAAGGCAGGGACCAAGGTTTTTCCAGAGCACACCGTTACCAAGATCGAGCAGATACTAGATGGCAGTTGGAAAGTTACCGCCCGTAAAAGCTCAGCCTGGATTGGTGGCAAGCGAGTATTTACCGCCTCTCAAGTTGTGGTCGCCGCCGGAACATATAACACTCAAAAGTTATTACACAAAATGAAATCAGATTCAGTACTACCTAATCTTTCAGATCAATTAGGTAAATTATCTAGAACCAATAGCGAAGCTTTAACAGGCAGCATCATGCCAAAAGGAGGAACAGACTTTTCTGCTGGCTCTGCCATCACTTCATCATTTTTTCCAGATGATCACACCCATGTTGAGCCAGTTAGATATGGCAAGGGCAGCAACTTTATGGGCCTATTGCAGACGGTAATGACAGATGGCATAAATATTAAAGATCGAAGAAGGCAGTGGCTACGCCAAGTAATTACCAAGCCATCCTTGGTATTAAAGATTTTAGATGTTAGGCAATGGAGTCAGCGGACAGTAGTGGCATTGATAATGCAAAATGTTGACTCTGCCATTAGCGTCAGAGGTAAAAAAGGCTTACTTGGCTTTAGATTAACCTCAAAGAATGATTCTCTTACTCCCAATGCAACCTACATACCAGCTGCCAATGAGGTAGCAAGAAGAATTGCGGAAAATAATGGCGGCATTGCAGGTGGTCACATTGGAGATTTAATTAATGCTCCTTTCACTGCACATTTTGTTGGCGGGTGCGTTATCGGTGACTCAGTTAAGAGCGGAGTTATTG
>SHVD01000009.1 GCA_009691185.1 Candidatus Nanopelagicaceae bacterium
GACATCGACATCGCTATGAAGTTAACAATCAGTACCGTGAACAATTATCAGCGGCTGGTATTGTCTTTTCGGGATTATCACCAGATCAACATTTAGTTGAATTTATTGAGTTGGCAAAAGAGAATCACCCTTACTACGTTGGCACCCAAGCTCATCCAGAGTTTTTATCTCGACCAACACGTCCACATCCGTTATTTGCTGGTTTAATCGCTGCAGCGATCGCAAAGCATGGCAAGTGATCATTTAGTAGATTTTTTCAATTATCTAACTATTGAAAAAGGTTTAGCCATAAACACGATCACTGCTTATCGTGCAGATCTTGAGCGATTTTTTCACTATTTATCGATAAATAAACTCAGATTTGATCAAATTACGCCAGATCAGCTGATGGGTTATTTAGCCTGGCTTAGGGGGATGCAAAACACTGAGTTTGAGATTGGTGAATCTTCAATCGCCCGTAATGTGATCAGCCTGCGTGGGTATTACTCATATTTAGCAAGTGAGCACAAATTAGCTAACCCAGCGACAAATTTGAAACCGCCTAAAATTCCAAAGCGATTACCAAAAGCGTTGTCAATTGATCAGGTAATGTCAATTTTAAATATCGCAGGAGATGATTTAATTTCGGTGAGGGATAAGGCGATCATCGAACTTTTGTACTCGACTGGAGCACGGGTCAGTGAGTTAATAAATTTAAATACTACTGATATATCTACGGTTGGAAGCGCAGAGGGTGGAATTACAACTGTTAAATTGAAAGGAAAAGGCGGTAAGGAGCGTGTAGTACCAATTGGTTCTTATGGCGTTAGTGCACTCAATGGGTACTTAACTCGTTCTCGCCCCACATTATCAAAACTCTCATCGCAGAAAGCTTTATTCCTTAATCAACGTGGTGGCAGATTAACCAGACAAACTGCCTGGAATGTTGTTGCAAGAAGCGCAGCTAGGGCAGGGATGGCAGATCTAGTTACACCACACTCTATGCGCCACTCATTTGCTACACATTTATTAGATGGCGGGGCGGATATCAGAGTTGTGCAAGAGTTGCTTGGTCACTCATCAGTTACTACTACCCAGATTTATACTCTGATCACAATCGATCGCCTGCGCCAGAGTTACGCTAGCGCGCATCCTAGGAGCAAGTAGTTCTTATCGACCACGCAATCTTCTGGCAATAATACTTTGATCACCCTTGGCTTCAAGATCTGCAATGATAATTGAAAGAGATTCTCTAACTATTCTGCCACGGTCAACTGCTAAGCCAAGATCACCACGAAGTGCAAGTCGGGCTTGATCTAAATCATAAAGTTCATCAGGGGAGAGATAAACAGTAATTTTCTCATCATGTTTTTCTCGTCCACTTGGAGCACGATCAAATGCATTTGTGCGACGACGAGGTGTTTGGCGAACGGTATTTTTCACCTTGCCAGCAGGAGCAGGTGCTTGTGTGATCTCTTCACTATTCTCTCGCCGTGAAGGCACTGCGCTTAATGTTGCAGTATTTCTAAACAGTTCATCAGCTCCCGGCAAACTCACCCGACGACTCATTTAGCTCCTCCTCTTGCGATCAACTCTCTGGCTAGGCGACGATAAGAGTTTGATCCAGATGAACTACTGGCGTATGAGGTCACCGGTACACCAGCAACGGTTGATTCTGAAAAACGAACTGTGCGCGAAATTATGGTGTCAAAAACTTCATCTGGAAACTCTTTATAGATCAACTCCAATACCTCACGGGAGTGGCTGGTTTTACGCTCAAACATGGTGGCTAAGATACCTAAGATTTTCAATTGAGGGTTGGTATTTTCCTTGATCTTCTGAATGGTTTTCTTCACCAGCGATAATCCAAGCACAGCAAAGTACTCACACTCCATTGGAATTATCACGCCATTAGAGGCGGTCAAGGCATTCACAGTTAACGTGCCAAGTGATGGTGAACAGTCAATAAGCACAACATCATATGTATCTAAAACTGGAGCAAGTAATTTACGCAACTTGTGTTCCTTTGCAATCTCAGAGACAAAGGCTGCCTCAGCTGCTGCAAGATCTTCATGCCCTCTTATAAAATCAAGACCAGGAACTGAAGATTTAAGAATAAAATCCTCAAGTTTTGCTTCTGGATCATTTAACAAATACCAGATAGACCCATACTGCTCACGAAGTGCTGCCCCTTTAATACCAAGGCCTGTTGTCATAGAGGCCTGAGAATCAAAGTCAATTAGTAAAACCCTGCGTCCTACTTCAGCTAAAGCTGCCCCTAAATTTATTGCAGTAGTTGTCTTACCAACCCCACCTTTTTGATTTACAACTGAGATTACTCTGGCGCTGCCGGCTTCTGGGGTTTTACTTGGCTCTGGGAAATTCTGCATTTTCTTTCCCAATACATCAGCAGTTGTTGCCAGGCTCTCCTCTTTAGGAGATGACATCCTGTATGTCGATTTAGCGTTTAACCGAGAAGTCTTTCTAGCGTTTTTTCCCATTCCGCCAACCTACGGTGGGGCATTAGCAAAGGCAAGGATGTGTGAAGTATCTTGTGCGCATGTCGCAAAAAAATTTGAGTACCGCTCAAGTCACCCCTGCCTCTATAACCGATGGTCGGGTGGCGGGATTTTCGCTGCACCTTAGTAATTTTGATGGACCCTTTGATCTATTGCTACAACTTATCTCAAAACACAAGATGGACATTACTGAAGTGGCGCTTGGCGCGGTGACTGATGAGTTTATTGCCTATATAAAACAGCTAGAAAACGCTGAATCTGGCTGGGATTTGGATAAAACAACAGAGTTTTTAGTTGTGGCAGCTACCTTGTTGGATTTAAAGGCGGCCAAACTGCTGCCTTCAGGTCAGGTTGATGATGAGGCTGATCTGGCTTTACTTGAGGCCAGGGATCTACTTTTTGCTAGATTGCTGCAATACCGCGCCTTTAAAGAAATTGCTTCGATATTCACTGAACGGATTGATCGAGAAGATAAATCCTTCGCCAGGTTGGTGGCGTTAGAACCACATCTAGCCCAGCTTTTGCCCGAAGTTTTAATTGGGGTGGGAGCACAACGGTTTGCTGCTATTGCTAATCGAGTGCTCACTCCTAAAACTTCGCCAGTTTTCAGCATTGATCATCTGCATCAACCAACGGTAAGCGTGGCGGAACAAGCAAGCAAGATTGTTGAGCAGCTGCGCAGAACGGGCCGAATGACCTTTCGTGGTTTAACCGCAGATGCAGAGAACACAGTGGTGGTGATCGCCAGGTTTTTGGCGCTGCTTGAGCTTTATAAAGAGGGTGTGATTAGGTTTGAGCAGATGATCTCACTCGGTGAATTGCAGATAACCTGGGTAGGTAGCGCCCAGGGTGAGGTTAGAGTTAGTGATGAGTTTGATGTTCCAGTACAAACCATAGATGAGACCGATAATGTCTGAAGTTGAACTTCATCGTTGCCTCGAAGCGATCCTTATGGTGGTTGATGGGCCGGTTTCTGAGCTTGTTTTAGCACAAATTATTGAAGCACCAACGGATGAGATCAGTGCTGCTTTGTTATCACTCACCGCCAAGTATGAATCTGAACAACGAGGGTTTGAACTGCGCCAGGTATCTGGTGGGTGGCGATATTACAGTCATCCTGAGATGGCGCCTTTGGTTGAAAAGTTTGTTTTAGATGGTCAGCAGGCCAAATTGACTCAAGCAGCCCTTGAAACATTAGCTGTAATTGCTTATCGCCAACCAGTTTCAAGAGCCCGGGTATCGGCGATTAGAGGGGTTAACGTAGAGGCGGTAATGAAGACCTTAGTCAATCGGGGGTTGGTGGAGGAGGCAGGGGTTGAGGGTGAATCTGGCGCAATTTTGTATCAAACCACCTCATTTTTCCTTGAAAAATTAGGGTTGAATTCAATTGCAGATCTACCAGCGCTTGCACCATTTTTGCCTGATATTGATGGTTTAGATGAATTGCTTTCCACTTTAACTGATTAAGTTTTGGTTTAATAACCAAGCCTTTGCGCGCTAAACTATCGCGTGGTGCTGATTCGTTTAAATAAAATAATTGCTGATGCTGGTATTGCCAGTCGTAGAGCTGCCGACCAATTGATACTAGATGGTCGGGTAAGCGTGGATGGAAATATAGTTATTGAGCTTGGTGGCAAGTTTGATCCGGAAATAAACAACATTCAAGTAGATGGTGAGAGTTTAAAGTTAAGTAAGTCTAAAACTTACCTTGCTTTTCATAAACCAGTGGGCGTAATTTCAACCATGTCAGATCCAGAAGGTCGCAGCAATCTTGGGGATTTTTTTACCGATCGCAAAGATCGGTTATTTCATGTTGGTCGCTTAGATAAGGATTCTGAAGGATTAATTCTGCTAACCAATGATGGCGAGCTAGCCCACCGGGCCACCCACCCCTCATATGGGATTGAAAAGAGATATCTGGTTGAGATTGAGGGGGAGTATGGAAAAGCTATCGCAGATCAAATGCTGCAGGGGGTGAAACTGGAAGATGGCCTGGCCAGAGCTTTGAAAGTTGTTTTAGTTAGATCAGTCAGCAAGAACCACCACTGGATAGAGATCACCATTCATGAGGGCAGGTATCACATCATCAGGCGGCTTATTGAAAGTTTAGGGCTTAAAGTTTTAAGACTTATCCGAATTGATTTTGGTCCTATCTCTTTAGGAGATATGAAATCTGGGCGGCATCGGGTACTAAATTCACAAGAATTAACAAATTTACAAAACCTTTTAAAGTTAAGTAAATAAAACGGTAAAACAAAAACAGTTAAGTATATTAAGCGATATTTCATAATCTAGAATAAAGCAGTTAAGTCGATAATACAGACCCGATAAATGTGTAGATATATCGATATATCTATTCTTGCTCATAGTCTAAAAATACCTATTTCTCGACAAATAGTTAATCTAATTGTGTATACCTCTATAAACCGACATCTATATAAATTGCTTTAACCTTAATCCAAGGCAATCAACACACTCGCTACTATTGCCAAATGCGGATGCGAGGAATTAGGGGAGCGGTTCAGCTCGAGCGAGATTCGGCTGAGGAGATGGTCAAAGCCGTGAGTGATCTTTTGTCGCAGATGCTTACAGGCAATGAGATAAAGACTGAGGATCTGATCTCAATCATCCTGACTAGTACTCCAGATCTCATTTCAGAGTTTCCAGCTGCAGCGGCCCGAAAAATTGGCTTAGGCAGTGTGCCACTTCTCTGTTCAGTTGAAATAAATGTTGCCGGAGCGCTACCAAGGGTTGTTCGGGTGCTGATGCACGCCCACATGGAGAAGGATTTAGCTCAGATTAAGCATGTTTATCTTGGCGGCGCAGCCGTTCTTCGCAAAGATATAGCCCAATAAGTTACATGATTAGCTCGGTACGTATAGTTGGTTCAGGCTTAATTGGTACCTCAATTGGTTTATGCATGAAGGCGGCTGGTGCTGCAGTTGAAATTGTTGATTTAGATGCAAATAATGCCAAATTGGCGCAGGATTTGATCAAGAGCATCGGTATTGCGCAGCCGGAGTTGATAGTTGTGGCAGTTCCTATCAGTGCAAACCAAGAGAGAGTAATTAAATTACTAAATGCCAATCCAAACTCGATTGTTTGTGATTTGGCCAGCGTAAAGTCTGATCTTCTACTTAAGGTTAAACAATTATCAGATCAAGCTGCAAACTTTATATCTCTACACCCAATGGCTGGACGAGAAGTAAATGGGGCAGAAAACGCTCGTGCAGATTTATTTAAAGGCAGAGCCTGGATTGCGATCTCTGATGATTCGACAAGTGAAAAAGCCAAAAAAGTTGGTAGTGATTTGGTGGCGATGTGCGGTTCTACCCTTTATTGGATGTCATCTCTTGAACACGATCAGACTGTGGCCAAAATATCTCACTTACCGCAGATTTTGAGCAGTTTATTAGCCGGGGCTTTGCTCGATATTTCCAGTGATAATTTGAATCTATCTGGGCAGGGATTGCGAGATCTAACCAGATTAGCAAATAGCGATTCAAAGCTGTGGAGTGAAATTTTCTTAACAAATAGGGGGGTTATATCACCACTCCTTGATCAAATAATAAGTGATTTGCAAAGTTTAAAGAGTTCTCTTAACCAAAATGATAAGCAAACATTTGAATTTATGGAAAAAGGCAAGAGAGGCAAAAACAAAATCCCTGGTAAACATGGTGAGAAGGCTCGCGATTACTCATACTTACCAATCGTGATTGATGATAAACCGGGTGAGTTGGCAAGAATATTTAATGAATGCGCAAATATTTCTGTCAATATTGAGGATCTGAGCATTGAGCACTCTCCTGGACAGGAGACTGGATTGATAACGTTAGCCCTTTCAGATGTTGATTGTGTGAAGCTTTCAGCACACCTTGGGAATCTAGGATTTAAGGTACACCCAGGTAAAAATCGATAAAGATCTTTAAGTACTAAAGATAGACTTAGCGTCATGTCAGCGCTGGTTTTAGCAATCGATGGCCCAAGTGGCTCCGGAAAATCCTCGACCGCCAAAGCAATTGCAATGCGAGCAAATTGGAGCTATCTAGATACCGGCGCCTTGTACCGCGCCGTAACCTACTTAGCGCTGGAGAATAAAGCTAGCGATGAGTCATCAGTCTTAAATCTCTTGAAAAAATGCACCATCACATTTGCAACCAATCCAGAAGATCCCAGAATATATGTAGATGGTGTTGATATCTCCGAGCAAATACGTTTGCAAAGAATTAACGATTCAGTTAGCGCAATTAGTGCCATGGGATCTGTGCGTCATGTATTACTTGATTTGCAGCGGCAATACATTAGTGACGCCCCTGTTGGTATTGTTGTTGAAGGCCGAGACATTGGAACGGTTGTAGCTCCCACAGCGCAATTAAAAATTTATCTACATGCTGACATCATTGAGAGAGCAAAACGTCGCGAGGGTGAAATGAATGAGAGCATCGATACCCAGAAAATCAGCCAATCCCTGGCAAATCGCGATCAAATCGATTCATCTAGGGCCATTTCACCGCTTGCGCAAGCAGAGGATGCTGCAGTTATTGATTCCACCAGATTGTCGCTGCAGGAGGTTACAGATCAAATCTGGAAATGGTTGAAACAACGAAATTTACTTGGTCTACCAACTGTTGCCGTAATTGGTCGGCCCAATGTTGGTAAGTCAACTCTAGTTAATCGAATGATTGGTAGGAGAGAAGCAATAGTTGAAGACACTCCTGGTGTTACCAGGGATCGAGTCAAGTATGAGGCTGAGTGGAATGGTCGCAGATTTTTCTTAATTGATACGGGTGGGTGGGAGGTAAAGCCAACGGGTATCTCTGAAAAAATTACTGCTGGAGCTGAGGCGGCAATCAAAGAAGCAGATTTAGTAATGTTTGTAGTTGATGCACAGGTGGGGGCTTTGGATGAAGATGCCTCACTTGTTGATTTACTGAGAAAAAGTGGCAAGAAAGTTATTTTAATTGCCAATAAAATCGATAATGCCGAGGATGAAGCTGATGGGTATGAATTATGGAATTTAGGCTTGGGTGAACCAAGATTTGTTTCAGCATTACATGGTCGTGGCAGTGGAGATTTATTGGATTTACTCACCTCACAATTGCCAGAGGTTGGAACCGCCCAGGTTGATGATGGTTATCGAAGAGTGGCTTTAGTCGGTCGACCAAATGTGGGTAAATCTAGTTTGTTAAATGTTTTAGCAGGTTCACCAAGAGTTTTGGTGGATGACGCCGAAGGAACTACTAGGGACGCAGTTGATGAGTTAATTGACTTTGGTGGATCAACTTGGCGGTTTATCGACACTGCTGGAATTAGAAGGCGTGCACATCAAGCAAGCGGCACCGATTATTACGCTTCACTTCGTACTGCCATAGCGTTGGAGCGGGCCGAGGTTGCGTTAGTGATATTTGATGCCTCCCAAATTCTTACCGAACAAGATATTCGAATTGTCAGCATGGCAGATGAAGCGGGTAAAGCGTTAGTTATTGTGATGAATAAATGGGATCTAGTTGATGAAGAACGCCAGCTAGTACTCGATAAGGAGATTGACCGGCAGTTGGAGCGATACCCGTGGGCGCAGCGGGTTAATCTGTCGGCAAAAACCGGCTGGCATCGTGATCGTCTTGCACCTGCACTTCGCACCGCGCTGACTAATTGGGAGAAGCGAATTTCAACCGCAAAACTTAATGCTTTTTTAGGGGAATTGGTTGCCGCAAATCCGCCACCAGTCCGATCGGGTAAGCAACCGAAGATTAAATTTGCCACCCAAGCTGGAACCTGCCCGCCAAAATTTGTGGTCTTTGCAACCGGCTTCTTGGAAACTGCCTATCGCAGGTTTATTGAAAGGCGCCTACGTGAGGATTTTGGTTTTGAGGGCACACCGATTGAGGTAGCGGTGAAGTTAAAGGAGCGTGATGATTCTTAATATTCCAAATGCCCTAACCGCACTTCGTGCGCTGGGAGTACCAGTATTTCTCTATCTGTTTTTGATCGCCGAAGAACCAATAGCAAGTTTTGTTGTGATTGCACTTGGTGGAATTACCGATTACTTAGACGGCAAAATTGCCAGAGCGCTGAAACAAACCTCAGACTTCGGCGCAAAGTTTGATCCAACGGTTGATCGACTTTATATTGCAGCGGTCATAATTGCATTTGCAATCAAGGATTATCTGCCCTGGCCATTGGTGGTTGCGATTATCGCTCGTGATCTAATTCTCTTTTTAGTCGTTATCTACCAAAAATTACGTGGAATTCCCTTTCTTGAGGTGAGTTTTTTAGGCAAGGCCGCAACCTTCAACCTGCTCTACGCCTTTCCTTTTCTATTGTTAAAAGAGGTTGCGGTGATTGGTCCCTGGTGTTTTGCTGCTGGCTGGTCCTTTGCTATCTGGGGGATCAGCCTGTACTTTTACACAGGTGTCCAATACCTAGTAAAAGGATTACGGAAAACTAAAGTTTAATCAATATTTATTAGGAGAGATAAGA
Organism: Candidatus Nanopelagicaceae bacterium; assembly: GCA_009691185.1. Lineage (GTDB taxonomy): Bacteria > Actinomycetota > Actinomycetes > Nanopelagicales > Nanopelagicaceae > Nanopelagicus. The sequence goes on from SHVD01000009.1 coordinate 8,979, forward strand.
GGAGTTATGCCGCTAGTCCCAGAAAATCTAAGATACACAAAAGAGCATGAGTGGATATCTGAGTTGTCATCAACTAAGTTTCGAGTTGGAATTACAGATTACGCACAATCTGCATTAGGCGATATTGTTTATATTCAGCTTCCTAAGAGTGGTACTGAGGTCAAGGCAAACTCGGTTTGTGGTGAAGTGGAGTCAACCAAATCTGTCTCGGAGATATATGCACCAATATCAGGCAAGGTAGTGGCGGTAAATAATAATTTGGATTCGAATCCAGAAACCATTAACTCAGATCCGTATGGTGAAGGCTGGATGGTAGAAATCGAAATTTCCGCGACAAAGCTGGAGGAAACGCTACTTTCACCGCAGGAGTATCAAAAACTGACCGCTTGACCGCCTCCTGCCTAAGCAATAGTGTGAGTCTCTAGTTGAAGGTGATGAGGGGATCATAGAAAATGGCTGATAAGGCAACACCGCCAAATGATTTGACCTCTACCTTAAATTTGCGTCAACTACGCTCCATTCCCCAAGCAAATCAATCTGATGAACTGTATAAATCACTTAGCGCAGAGGCGCAAAATGTAATTAGTAATCTGCCAAAGGGTGAGGGCATTTTATTGATCCTCAAAGGTGCTGGTATCGGGGCAAGATACTTATTAGATGCTGCGCAAACAAAACTAGGTCGAGATATGAACAATGAGATCATCTTAGATGACATAACCGTATCTAGATCTCATGCATTAATTTCTAAATCAAATGGCTATCGGCTTAAAGATCTAGGCAGTTTAAACGGCAGCTATGTAAATGCCGTGGCAGTCAAAGACAGTGTGATCAATGCAGGTGATGAGGTTCAAATTGGGAAGTACCATCTGACTTTATTTATAGGAGATAAGTAATGAATGTACCGGCACGAGCGTATTTAAGTATCGGAGAAGTGCTTTCAAGGCTACGAACCGAGTTTGCAGATATTACAATTTCCAAGATTAGATTCTTAGAATCTGAAGGATTGATTGACCCACAGCGAACACCAAGTGGTTATCGTAAATTTACTACAAGTGATTTAGAGCGTTTGCGCTTTGTTTTACTTGCTCAACGCGATCAGTATCTGCCGCTTAAAGTCATAAAAGAGAATCTAGATGCGATGGATCGTGGTCTGGCTCCGGCTAAAGTAGTTGGCGGTGTGGCTTCACCAAGACTTGCTAGTAAAGATGGCAGCTTAACCGCAGATCAATTTGCTAGTGATAATGATCTACGATTGACTCGAAATGAATTGTTATCTGCTGCCATTTTAAATGATGAACAATTAACTGAGATAGAATCATATGGTTTGGTAGCTATCAGAGGTAGACATTATGATTCTGATGCTTTGGCAGTTGCTAAAGCGGTTGCTGAAATATCAGCCTTTGGCATTGGTGCCAGGCATCTTCGGGCTTTTAAAACTGCAGCAGATCGCGAGATTGGTTTAGTCGAGCAGATAACAACGCCATTACTGCGACAAAAAGGATCTGAGGCGAAAGCAAGGGCAGAAGAGGTAGAACGAGAATTAGCTTCACTTTCAATTCGTCTGCACGCCGCTTTGGTTCGTGCCGGCTTACATCGCGCTAAATAATATTTTAAATGAGCGATTACAATCCAGTTGAGGTAATGGGAGTAAGGGTAGAGATGCCTTCAAACCAACCTATAGTTTTATTAAAAGAGTTAGATGGTCTTCGATACCTGCCGATTTGGCTGGGCACCGTTGAAGCAACCGCAATTGCATTCGCCCAGCAAGGAGTTAAACCGCCAAGACCGCTGACTCATGATCTTTTTAAAGATGTGTTATCAGAGCTTGGGGCAAAGCTAAAAACTGTTTATCTAACCGAACTCAAAGATGGCGTTTTCTACGCTCAGCTTAACTTTGAAGATGGTCCCACCATCTCTGCCAGACCTAGTGATGCGATTGCATTAGCTCTTCGAACTGGATCTCCAATTCTTGCCAGCGAACAGTTGCTATCTGAGGCTGGTATTGAGATTCCAGATCAAGCCGAGGATGAGGTTGAACGATTCAAGGAGTTCTTAGACCAGATCAAGCCAGAAGATTTCCTTGGATAAGTCCAACCCTAAACCTTGGGATGAAGATTTCGTGTCGTTTCAGGATTCATGATCTACTGCCTTCTACAATGAACCCTTCCCCATAGAATTGAGCCCTCATGAATACTTCAGCAGAGATTGGTTATCGCGGTGCGACCGCATGTGTTGCAGCAGGAATCTCATATCGCCAACTTGATTACTGGGCTCGTACCGAATTGGTAGTTCCAGGTGTTAGAGGAGCTGCCGGTTCTGGCTCTCAACGTCTTTATAGCTTCCGCGATATATTGGTATTAAAGATTGTTAAGCGTTTACTTGATACTGGAGTATCGCTACAAAATATTAGAAGTGCGGTGGAGCACCTTCGCGCACGCGGAGTGGAAGATTTAGAATCAATCACTTTAATGAGTGATGGGGCTTCGATTTATGAGTGCACTAGTCCTGATGAAATTGTTGATCTTTTGCAGGGTGGGCAAGGCGTATTTGGGATTGCGATCGGAAAGGTTTGGAGTGAGGTTGAAGGATCACTTTCCACGCTGCAGGGTGAGAGCCTAAGTGATGGTTCCCTAGTAGTAAGTGGTCAATCTAACGATGAGTTAGCCCAACGAAGAAAGTTTAAAGGCGCTTAAATCTACTAAAATCTTACTCCACTAATAAATTGCATGGGGGAGTGATGAGTCACCGCTCTGATTTTATCGATCGGCATATTGGGCCAAACCAGTATCAGATTCAAACCATGCTGCTTGAACTTGGGTTCAAAGATTTAGATTCCTTCATCAAATCAGTTGTACCAAGCAATATTCACATCAAAGGTGAGATTGAAAAATCGATACCAACTGCCATTTCAGAGGCAGCCGCTTTAGCTGAGATAGCCGAGATTGCCAAGAAAAATACTATTAAGAAGAACTTCATAGGCAGTGGCTATTATGGAACCATCACCCCTGCGGTAATTGTGCGAAATGTTCTAGAAAATCCAGGATGGTACACCGCATACACACCGTATCAACCAGAGATAGCACAGGGTCGGCTCGAAGCGATATTTGCATTTCAAACTGCGGTAACAGATTTAACTGGACTAGCAATTGCCAACGCATCTATGTTGGATGAGGCAACAGCAGCAGCCGAAGCAATGACATTAGCAAGGCGAGTTTGGCAAGGTTCTGATGATGCAGCCTTTGTAATTGATACCAATCTTCACCCCCATGTGAAAGCTGTTATTCAAACTAGGGCTAAGCCATTAAAAATCAAGGTTATTGAAAGTGATTTCCAAAATGCAGATTTTGGTAGCGAAATTTTTGCAGCGATAATTGCTTATCCAAACTCAACTGGTGAGATAAAGGATTTAAGTAAAGTGATCTCCAAAGTTCAATCTCTCTCAGCGTTAGCGATAGTTGATTGCGATTTACTAGCACTAACTTTGTTCAAGTCACCTGGTGAATATGCCGCTGATATCGCCGTGGGCTCGGCACAAAGATTTGGCGTACCTGTTGGATTCGGGGGACCCCACGCAGGATTTTTAGCGGTTCGAAATGGATTAGAAAGGTCACTGCCAGGCAGACTAGTTGGTCAATCAGTTGATACTCACGGAAATCTAGCTTTCAGGTTAGCGCTGCAAACACGCGAACAACACATAAGACGAGACAAGGCGACTTCAAATATCTGTACCGCACAGGTTTTATTGGCGGTGATCTCCGCGTTTTACATAATGTGGCATGGACCGCAAGGATTGAAAACTATTGCGAATAGAGTGCAAACCCTTGCTTACGACTTTAGAGCATCACTTAAAACAAGTGGCTTTGATGTCGATAGTTATGAGATTTTTGACACGGTATTGATTAGAACTGATAAAGCGAAACAAATTTTTGAAGCGGCTGCTAAATCTGGGTTTAATCTAAGACTGATTTCATCAACGCAGTTATCAGTAAGCTTTGATGAGCAAAGTACCGGGGCTGATTTAACGCAGCTGGTTTCACTCTTTGGGTCTGAGCTAGTTTCAATAAAAATGCCAGCATTAAATCTGGCTCGAAAAACAGAGTTTCTAAGTCATCCAATCTTTAATACCTACCACTCTGAAACTTCCATGCTTCGTCATATTAGAACTCTTTCAGATCGTGATTTAGCGCTGGATCGAACGATGATTCCACTTGGATCTTGCACGATGAAATTAAATGCCACTTCAGAGTTGATTCCTATTACTTGGCCGGAGTTTAATTCCATACATCCCTTTGGACCGGCCGATCAAGCAGCTGGATATGCACAGTTGATCAAATCACTAAGTGATTGGTTGATATCCGTTACGGGGTATGACGCAGTTTCCCTACAACCAAATGCTGGGTCACAAGGTGAATTTGCTGGGTTACTAGCGATTAGAAACTACCTAGATAGCAAAGGGGAGTCCGCAAGAGATATTTGCTTAATTCCATCTAGTGCACATGGCACTAACGCGGCAAGTGCTGTTATGGCGGGGATGAAGGTTATTGTCATTGCTTGCGATGAGAACGGCAATGTGAGTCTTGAAGATTTGACGGCAAAAATTGATCAGTATAAATCTACTTTGGCAGCTTTGATGGTCACTTATCCTTCCACGCATGGCGTCTTTGAATCTGCAATCTCACAAATTTGTCAGATGGTGCATGATGCAGGTGGTCAGGTTTATGTCGATGGTGCAAATTTAAATGCTTTAGTTGGCGTAGCAAAGCCTGGACGATTTGGCGCAGATGTTTCACATTTGAATTTGCACAAAACATTTTGCATCCCACACGGTGGTGGGGGACCAGGTGTCGGTCCAGTGATTGCTCGCTCCCATTTAGCACCTTTCTTACCAAATCATCCAGCCAATATGGCTGCAGGACCGGCAACGGGACCAGGGCCAGTATCTGGTGCTCCATTTGGCTCGGCATCAATCTTGCCGATTTCCTGGATGTATATCCGGATGATGGGTGGAGCTGGGTTAACTAAAGCAACTGAGGTGGCAATCTTGTCGGCAAATTACATAGCCAAGAAGATTGACCGATTGTTTCCAGTTCTATATAGGGGACAAAATGGTTTTATCGCCCATGAATGTATTATCGATATTCGTAAATTAACTAAAAGTACTGGTGTAACTGTGGATGATATTGCCAAGAGATTGATGGATCATGGTTTCCATTCACCAACTGTGAGTTTTCCAGTCGCTGGAACGATGATGATCGAACCAACTGAATCAGAAGATGTAAGGGAGTTAGATAGATTCTTAGCTGCCATGGAAAGTATTAGAGCTGAAATTACCGAGATTGAAGAGAAGCGGATTACTATCGAAAATTCACCACTTCGGCATGCACCTCACACGATTGGTGATCTAGTCCGCGATGATTGGGATCGTAAATACTCCAGGCATATTGGTGCTTTCCCAAATGGTGAAAGTTTTGGCATAGGGCGAGCTGGTAAGTATCTACCGACAGTGGGCAGAATTGATGGGGTATATGGTGATCGAAATTTGGTCTGCAGTTGTCTGCCGATCGAAGAGTTGGCCTCTAACTAGATCTTCTTTACTTTACATAATGTAGATTATCGGCGATTAATCAACCGTCTCAAACCCCAAATACTCACCATAAACCAAGCTTCCCAAACGATGGCAAGGCTCATCTTTGAATAACCATTCTCCCGCTCAACAAATGTTATTGGAACCTGCTTGATATCAAACCCATGACTTATCGCCTTTAATGCCATCTCTATTTGAAATCCATAGCCTCGAGTTTCAATCGCAGTGAAATCAATCCTTTCCAGCAATTGCCTTGGCAGTACTCGATACCCTGAGGTTAGATCTTTATAAGGCAGTCTTAAGGCAAATGATGCATAACCGGTACCCAGCTTTGATATCCAACGCCGCTTTCTAGGCCAATTAACAACAGAGCCGCCAGGCATCCACCTTGTTCCAATCACCAAACTATTTGCTGATGCTGCTTTGAGTAGATCTACCAATTGCTCAGGTTGGTGACTTAAATCAGCATCCATCTCAACAAAATACTGGTAATCACCAATTAAGCCTTGTTTAAATCCGGCAAGGTATGCAGGACCCAATCCTGATTTCTGCGAACGATTTAAAACTGAAAAGTTTGAAAGATTCATCGCTGAGGCAATTTGTGCAGTCTTATCTGGTGAGCTGTCATCGACTAATAAAATATCAATCACAAAGCTCTCTGATATTGCTTTGCGAGAAGAATCCAGCCTAGATAGAAGTGATCTAATGCTTTCTGACTCATTGTAGGTAGGGATAATTACTAATACCGATCTCATCTCCTCCCCTTTCTACGTAATAAAAGCAAACCTATTACTCCAAATATAGCAATCAACTCTAAATACATGCCGTATTTTTGGGCATAAGTCACTCCCGTTGCTTTACCAACCTCACCAAATAAAGTGGCTGGGTTAAATTTTTGAACTTGGGATATTACTTCACCTTGCGGTCCGATAAAGCTTGTGACACCAGTGGTAGACACATATGGTATATATCGGGAAATCTCCGCCGCTCGTACTCTTGCAATATTAAGTTGTTGATCCAGCTGTGGTGTATCGCCAAAAGTTGCGTTATTTGTTTGAATTACGAGGAAATCAGATTCAACCTGCCTGATCAACTGGTCATTAATCAACTCGTAGCAAATTAAAGATTGGAATTTGGCATCTTGTATTTCAAAAATTGTATTTGCCTCACCTGCTGATATGTCACTTACTTGGGAGGCGTACTTTGATACTTTTTCTGCAATAGCTCTTAAAGGGATGTACTCGCCAAAAGGGGTCAAATAAAGCTTGGTATAGATTTGCTTGATCTGTGGATCAAATAAAATTGCTTGATTTTGTTTTCCATAGATATTTTTTTGTACACCAGAGATTAACAATGGAGTAGTTATTCGGGATGATAGATTCATAATTTTTGTTGAAACATCTGTATTCGCGCCGATATCTACATCCACTGAATTCTCGGGCCAGATCACTAGGTCAACCATTCCTGGAGCAATACTCTGCATAGATTGATCTAGGTGTCTAGTGAATAACTCCTTAGCTACGGAGTTGAAATCAAGCCCCAGATTAACCACTCCCCCTTGCACAAGGGCAACCTTGACTGGTTCACTAAAACTTACAGTGGGAGGAATTAATGAAACAAGTGGTGGTGCTAATGCTAAAAAAATGAATGAAATAGCAGTACGAGATGCACTTAGTAAAGCTATGTAGAAGGTTACAAGCACTACTCCACCGAGAGGATATAAGGATGCTATTGGAGAATCTATTTGGGTGAATCCCACTCTGCTCCAACCAAAGCCTGTGAAGGGAATGGTTCTTAAAGCTAGCTCAACTAATACGATAGATAGGGCAAAAATTATCTGGTTATATCTGTGTCTGCGCTTGATGAGTAGAGCTGGAAAAAGAAAAAAAGTAGCTTCGATCAAACCCAAAATTAGCCATGGAAAACTTCCTACATAAGTACTAGTCCAATGCTGAACCGTAAGCAAAAACGACAGACCGAAAAGATATGAAATCAAAAGTCGCTGATACAGCCTACTTTTGTTAAGAAGCCAAAACAATCCAGCTAAACCAATTATTGCAAGTGGCCACACAGAAAACGGTTTGAATGCAAATGAAGTTGATAATCCAAAGACAATAGATAGCAAATAGGCCATGTTAGATCCAGCCTAATGCACTGACTATGCGATCAATACTTGTTCCTAAGCCATACTCCTCTTTTAGCAAATTTATCTTCTCCATAGATTTAGGTTTTGTTGGGAGATCTATACTCATTTCAGGCAATGCAATGTCAGTGGCACAACTTACTAGTTTTGGTGCAATGGCAGCATAATCTGCGCTGGCGAGAAGTTTTTTACACAAATTTGGTGTTAACCGCTCATCACCATTAACTGCAGCTCTCATCACTTCTTCTAAGCTTTTAAATTGATTTGCGATACTGGCAGCTCCTTTTTCACCGATACCTCTAATCCCAGGAAGCCCATCAGAAGAATCTCCACGTATCATTGCAAATAACCCGTACCGTTCACCGGGTATTTCATACTTCCTGCTGATCCATTGCAGATCAACTAGGTCATGATTAGAAATGCCCTTCGCTAGATAAATTACTTTGATATCTCTTTTATCATCAACTAGCTGAAACAAATCTCGATCACCAGTCACAATACGGATCGGACCTTTCTGTTTAGCACTAAAAGTAGCTATTAGGTCATCAGCTTCATAATCATCCACTCCTAGAACTGCAACACCAAGTGCGTCCAAAACATCTAGCAGAATCGGAATCTGCGGTCCAAGTGTGTCCGGCTCCTCTTCATCACCTTCTTCATCAAGTCGATTTGATTTGTAATCAGGAAATAGTTCCACTCGCCAAGAAGGACGCCAGTCACCTTCCAAGCAAGCAACTAATCTTTTGGGTTGGTATTTCACCAGCAACCGCGATGTCATATCTAGGTAACCCCGAATAGCATTTACTGGCTCGCCTTTTGGCGAAAGTAATGTATCTGGCATACCGAAATATGCGCGATACCAAAGTGATGCACTGTCCAAAAGCATTAACGTCATACAGCTGCTCCAGCGTAGGTGATAACACCACGATCAATTTTCGTTAGTGCTTGATCAATGATCGGCTGTAATTGCGGTGCAGCAGATCTTAACTGACGCAATAAATCAATAATCTGTTTCATGGATCTTACGAAATCACCCACTGTTAAATCACTACCTTTTAAAATGGAGGTAAGTGATTGACCACTTGCCCATTTTTGTGATGCCCAACAGAAACCAAAATCTGGTGAGCGCATCGGCTCTAAGTTTAAATCAGATTCAGCTTCATGTATCTTGGTATAGATTTTTGAAATCGCTGCCAAAGCGCCCGCAACTTCTCCACGAGGAACCTTCGCAGCCTCCTCATTTCTTGACTCATATACATAAGCAGAAACAACTGACACCAGATCAGCTGGTGTCAGGGTATTTAAAATTTCTGCTTGTACAGTTTCAGCAACTAGCAAATCCGTTTCACCGTAAATTTTTGCCAACATTTTTCCTGATTTAGCAATTTCATCAGACTTAATATAACCAAACTTATCAAGAATCACCTTAATTAGATCAAATCTTTTTGCAATAACATTTGTTCGAGAGTTTATACGTTCAGTTAGACCATCAATCTCACGCTGTAATCTTTGTGCTCGCTCTGCAAACCTTGAATGATTCTCACGGTCTGGACAATTGTGGCAAGTATGATTTTTAATTAGCTTTCGGATATTTCCAATCTCTTCCTCTATTTCATGACGCTTTCGCTTACTTCGCTTGCTATCACTCTCCAGCTTCTTAATCTGAGATCGCTTTGCTGAATACTGCATAAAGTCTCCAAGATTACATTTTGCTTGCTGATACGAATCATCTCGAACTTTCTCATTCTTGCGAATTTGTTTGGCAAGGCCCACCACCGCTTTGTCGGCTTGAAACTGCGCCAATGAGGATTCCAGAGAAGTTCTAGCTCTATCGGAACCGAATTGCGAAATAAGGTTAATACTCATGTTGTATGTTGGTTTAAAAGAACTTTTCAGTGGATAAGTTCTAGTTGATGCTAATCCACCAACAGAGGTTGAGTCCAAATCGTTGTTCCAGAGAATTACAGCATTGCCTTCAATGTCTATACCCCTACGACCAGCCCGTCCAGTTAACTGGGTGTACTCACCTGGTGAAATTGCTACGTGGGCTTCACCGTTCCATTTGCTTAACTTTTCTAAAACCACAGTTCGTGCTGGCATATTGATTCCAAGCGCTAGAGTTTCGGTCGCAAATACAGCTTTTACGTATCCTTTCTGGAATAGCTCCTCAACAGTCACTTTAAATGCAGGTAGCAACCCAGCATGGTGAGCGGCAATTCCACGCTCTAGTGCATCAGCCCATTCATAATAGCCAAGGACAACTAAATCCTCCTCCGCCAAATTCTTTATGTTTCTAGCAATGACTGATCGTATTTCAGATCTTTCTTGGGTGTTTGTTAACCTAATTCCAGCTGCAAGACACTGTCGTACAGCTGCATCACAATTATTTCTTGAAAATATGAAGGTAATGGCGGGAAGTAGATTTTCACGATCAAGTTTCTCCACAATTTCGGCCCTGGTAAGTGATTTAGGACCCTTTGGTCGATCCCGCCAATTTCCACGAACCTGGCGATAAGTATCGCGTTCTAATCTAGTCAATTCAGGATTGAGCTTTTGATTTTCTCCAAAGAGATCAAGTAATCGATTTCCAAACAGCACATGCTGATAAAGTGGTACTGGTCTTATCTCGCTGACAATTACTTCAGTGTCTCCCCTGACTGTTTGCAACCATTCACCAAACTCTTCAGCGTTTGACACAGTGGCGGAGAGTGAAATTATCTGCACCGCATCTGAGAGATGAATCAGTATCTCCTCCCAAACTGCACCACGAAACTTATCGGCTAGATAATGGACCTCATCCATAACTACGTACTTAAGATCATTAATCGTCTGCGAATTTGAATAAATCATATTTCTTAATATCTCTGTCGTCATTACAACTATTTGTGCCTCAGAGTTAATTGATGTATCACCCGTAAGTAGGCCTATACGATCTTCACCATATTTGGCACTTAATTCAGTGAATTTTTGATTACTAAGGGCTTTAATAGGTGTTGTATAGAAACATTTACCACCAGAATTTATAACCAAATCAACTGCAAATTCGCCCACAATTGTTTTACCTGCACCAGTCGGGGCAGCAACTAGCACCCCTTTACCACTTTCTAATGCATGACAAGCATCAATTTGAAATTGATCCAGTTCAAATGGAAAACCTTCCGAGAATTTTCTAGTTTTAGGAAACCTACCTGCCTGCTTGCTTCTGGCATAGTTTTCTGAAGGAGAAAGACTCACACTACCACCCAAGTACTTAATGCCGCCTTCACATTGATGATTTCAATCGGCAACTCAGTCATATATTCACCATCGGCATAGGCACTGCCTGGCGCAGATATTTTTAGCACACTTCCGTGGAGCACATCTACTTTACTATGCAAAATATGCTTGCCCGAAAATACTTTCGGAAATATAGTAAGTAAAACAAATTTGGAAACTGGACTCACAACCAAAATATCAAATACACCATCCGAGTTCGATGCACCTGGGCAAATACGCATCCCTCCGCCATAGGTTTCACCATTGGCAACTGACAAAAGCATCGCTTTACGCGAGTAAGTTCGGCCGTCAATTTCAATTTCATATGCCAAGGCTTTGAACTTTGAAAGAATAAGCAGCATTGCAATTGTGTACTTTGATTTACCCCGAAGCCAGGTAATTCGATTAGCTAGAGCGTTCACCTTGGCATCAAAACCAGTACTAAGTACTTGCACGTACCACCGGGAGGAATTAGTACCATTGACACTGCCAAGATCAATTTTGCGTGGTGATTGTTGATTAAGTATTTCAAATATCTGTGGCACAGTTTTACCATGAAAACCGACAGCTCTTGAAAAATCATTGCCGGTGCCTGCTGGGACTACAGCAAGTGAGATATTTGATTGCGCAAGATACTGTAGACAGAGGTTAATTAAACCATCCCCACCTACGGCTACCACTCTGTCAAATTGTTTGGTTGAGATTGCTTGCTGTAAAGAATCCTTTGTTTGTTGAAGATCTGGATAATTTATAAGATTAAAACCAATATTGCTCGATTTGAGCAAACTAACCAAATCTTGGGCAAGTTTTGAACCTTTACGCCTTCCACTGGTTGGATTTACAACTAAAAGCCACATCACAAAGCTTCAGGTTTATCGATGTCAGAACCATCGATTTGTTCGAAAGAATTCTTTTTCCGCCGCTTATCAACAAGCAAGGCAAAAACTCCACTTGCAAAATATAAAATGCACAGCGGAATTGCCAGCAAAATCATCGTTACTGGATCAGGCGTTGGAGTAAAAATAGCTGTGAATAGGAAGCAAATAAAAACCGCCACTCGCCATGGTTTTAAGATGGCAGAGCCTGACAAAACCCCAAGCAGATTTAATGCAACCAAAAATAAGGGTAAAACAAATGCGATACCGAAGATAAGTATCAAGCGAAGAACAAAATCTAGGTACTCATCAAATCTTACTAAATTGCCTAGATTGTTTGGCGTAAATCCTAGAAGCACATCAACTGCGTGCGGCAAAATAATGTAAGCAAGGTACGAGCCAGAGGCGAATAACGGGGATGCAATCGTCGCAAAAACAATCGCTACCCTACGTTCTTTCTTGTGCAATGCCGGGGTGATAAAGGCCCATATTTGGTATATCCATATTGGCGCAGAAAAAATAATTCCTGATAGCAATGCAATTTTTACTTGTAGATTAAAAGGTCCAAGGATTCCATTTACATATAAGTCACCACACTGATCATTATTTGGCAAACTAGAATTTTTCAGATCACAAAAAGGCAAAGTAAGTAATCTGATAATGGGTTGATAAAGGATCCAACCAGCAACTGCGCCCAACCCAATTGCTAGCACTGATTTAAGCATTCGATCCCGGAACTCACGAATATGTTCTAGCAGTGGCATTTTCTCGCCACGGCGCTTACTCATGGGAATTATTTATCAGAACTTGAGTCTGGTTTTTTGTCTCGCTTGTTGTCTTCTTCATTCATTTCATGCACTTCACTTTTAAATATCCGAAGCGATCTACCAAGTGATCTAGCAGAGTCAGGCAATCTTTTAGCTCCAAAAAGAACTAGAAAAACTACCGCTAAAACGAGAATGTGCCAGGGTTTGAATGCGTTCATGCCTAAATACTACACCAAGCCTATTTCCCTTTAATACAGGGCTAGTAAATCCCTTGCTGATTGTTTAACCGCATTGGCTAGAAGTTCAGGTGAAACCACGGTAATACCAGGTGCGTTACTTAGAACAGTGAGCTTTATCCATTCGAGATTACTGACCTGCAGATGCACTCTGGTTAGATCACCATTCTCCTGCATTGCCGTGATGACCGAAGAATTTCGCTCGATAAAATTTCTGTTCTGCTTTTGAACATCTAAAATTACGGTGGTTTCAAAGGATGATTCCAATACTTTCTTAGGAGCCACTCGCTCGCCAATTCTGCATTCTTTGATCAGATCTACTTTAAAAACTCGGTCGGAATCGATATCAATATCTAAAGCTGATAAATACAAGCTTCCATTCAAGAAATACAGCTTCTCAGGTAAGACTAATCGTTCGGTTATTTGGTCTTTTATCAGTGAGTGATATTGCAGATTTAGGACACGTTGCTCCGATATTGCTTTCGAAATGATTTCAAAAAACGGAACCCGGCTCACATCACCAGCCATCAAGATTGATTTATTGCTCCCCAACTTCGCAATCTTCTCCGACAGCTGTTTGAGCTTTGTGAGAGCAGTGGAGTTTGTTTGATTTATATCAATTAACATCTTCAGGCCTAGCGCTATTACTACTATCTCATTACTAGAAAATTTCCGCGGCTTATCCAACACTTGCGGATCAATAACCGAAACAACCCCATCTTCAAAAGCAACGTCGATCAATTCATAAGGTGTGTATCCAGGAAGCCCGCACATGAAAACTAGTTGTAGATCACTTTCTATTTGTGCTTGCGTAACTGAAAACCTGGCGGATAATTGTGCAATTGATACGCCTGGATTCTGCAATACGTACGGGATCAGGTCCATACTTCGAAGTGCTCTTACAGCGGCAGTATCAACCATTGATCAGCTCCTTTAATCGCAATTTAATATCTGATCGCAATTTTTCTGGTCTTTCAACCAATACATTTGAGCCATACCAGAGAATGGTTTGAATAATCTCCTGGTCAAATCCGTACTCCAGACTCATCTGATCCCATTCGTCATCAATCTCTGTCACCGCATACTTACTACGAAGGGCGTGTCCTTGGTTTTTACGCACACGTAACACAGCTATCTCTTTTTTTGCTGAGCGAGATATTGTTAAAAAAGTTGCTAGATCAAATTCTGCTGGCTTTGTAAAGGATGACTCCTTGCCTACTTTTTTTAATCGGCCGTCAATTCGCTGCAATTTAAATGATTTGATGGCATCTGCTTCATTGGCTACTAAGTACCAAAATCCATCTTGTATGTAGAGCCCATAAGGCTGAACATTTCGTTCACTTCCTTTGTATTGGAAATTAAGCGCAAATCGCTTTTCTACAGATTCAAAGGCAGTTGTTAGCGTCTTGGAATTCTCAGCATCTCGGATCACAGGTAGATTTACAGAATTTGATTCGATTGGACCACTTAATGATTGAATCTTCAACAACGCAGCTTTGGAGTTAGCCTGTAGGGCAGAGTCATGCCAAAGGTTCACAGCCATTGTTAAATATAGGAGCTCTTCATTTTCGAATTGATTAGAATCTAACTGAAACGTTTCACTTCTAATCAAATATCCTTGGTCATCTTCAAATAGCGGGTCTAGTCCACCTACCTCAATTTCGATGCCAAGTTCGCGCAATTCATCCTTGTCTCGTTCAAACATTCGCTCCATGGTTTCAGGGCTTCCGGTGTAACCAGCCACTGTGTTAAAAATCTCAGATTTTGTTAAATATTTTTTCGTTGCAAGCAACGCAAGGGTCAAATTGATCAATCGCTCAGTTTTCTGCGCACTCATAGGCATAGGCTAGCGATTAAGAAAATATTTGCTACGATTAAGTGTGCGAAAATCTTCCAAGATTGCCTTGTTGATTGTGCCAATACTGATATTACCAGCCTGTACAACTGATGGAGGCGTAGAGCCAATGATAAATGAGGGTCAAAGTTCATCTTCTTCTCTTCCGCAAGTATCAGGTGAGATAGGTAAAGAACCAACTATTGCTTCCCCTACTGGTAACCCTCCAACTTCATTACAGAAGAAAGATATTCTGGTTGGAAATGGAAAAGAAGCGTTGGCAACCTCCACTTTAGAGGTGCACTACAAATTGGTTACATGGAGTGCTGGACAAATTGCTGATTCTTCATGGGGTCGGGGGCAAAGTGCGACATTTCCATTGAGTGGTGTCATAGCTGGATGGCAAGAAGGCATTCCTGGAATGAAAGAAGGCGGCCGAAGATTGTTGGTGATACCTCCGGATCTAGGTTATGGCGCTACAGGCGCAGGTGGTGCTATAGGTCCAAATGAAACATTGATTGTTGTTGTTGATCTAATTTCTGTTTCTTAATTATTCGATAACTCCGTAGGAACCTTTTGATGGGCGGCGGCGACGCTGCAGGACTGCTATGCCAGGAGCCATTCTTCGGGTGAAAATTAGGAAACCTGTATGGCCAATTATTCGATGTTGCGGCCTGACTGCTAAACCTTCATGATGCCAACCACGAACAATTGTTTCACTGGACTCTGGCTCAGTAAAATTGCCATTATCTTTTATTGCTTCAGCTATTTTGGATAATTGTGTAGTGGTTGCCACGTAAGATATAAATACTCCCCCTGGTACCAAAGCATGCGCAGCGGTTTCTACACACTCCCAAGGTGAAAGCATGTCCAAAATTACTCGATCATAATCACTCTCCAGTTTTTGCTCCTGCAATGCTCCTACTGTTAACTTCCAGTTTTTGGGTAAATCAGTAAAGTAATTTTTTACATTCTCCTGGGAAATTTTAGCGAAATCATCTCTTATCTCAACAGAATGCAGATGACCAGATTCCCCAACAGCCCGCAAGATTGAAATACTCAGAGCGCCTGATCCCACGCCGGCCTCTAGTACTTTAATTCCAGGCTTAATATCTGCAATCCCAATAATCATTGCCGCATCCTTAGGATAAACAATGGTTGCACCTCTTGGCATTGAAAGTACATAATCTGCAAGCAGCGGCCTAAAGGCTTGAAATTTGAGCTCACCATTTGTGGCAACAATCGATCCTTCAGGTAGCCCAACCAACGTTTCATGTTTTAATACGCCTTTATGGGTATGCCACTCTGATCCTGCACTCAATGTTATTGAGTAAAGCTTGCCTTTTGCATCAGTTAATTGAACACGGTCCCCATACTTAAAATTACGGTCAATCATTTGGCTGCAACTCTACTGTTTAGAAAGGGGTACCAAGCTAGAACTTGTTTGATATCAATCTGAGTAAGTGAATCAATTACTCTCAGATTTGGATCTGACGGCATTGTCACTAGATGCGGAATACCCACAACCTGTGCGCCAGATCCCAACGCAGATTTAATCCCGGTTAATGAATCCTCAAAGACGACGCATTGAGTTATATCAACCGCTAATTTTTCTGCAGCAAGTAAATATGGCGCAGGATCAGGCTTGGTCTTAACCACATCATCGTAAGAGATAGTTGCAGCGAATATATCTTTGGGAAATTTAGTCAGCGCAGATCTCATCAACTTGCCGGTACTAGCGGTTACAAGCGCCATCGGAATCGAAAGATTTTGACATTGCTTCAGCAGGTTCAGAGCATTTGGGAGCAATTCCAATTTTTGTGCCAGTTTTATTTCCATTACCTCTTCCAGTCTCTTCCCAAAGTACCCATAAGGCTTGATATTATTACTACGCTCTTGCATGTATTTCTCAGTGCGATCCATCGGACCACCGAGGCAATTGATTTGATCGGCTTGATCCCATTTACATCCAACCTCAGCCATCACCTCAATCTCAGCCTCTAACCAAATAGGCTCAGAATCTATAAGTGTGCCATCCATATCAAAGAGAATTGCACTCATGAGGCGTTGAAATACTTTGCTTCTGGGTGGTGTAAGACGATCGAAGAGGTTGATTGCTCTGGATGCAATTGAAACTCTTCGGAAAGGAGTACGCCAATTCTTGACGGATCCAGTAAATCACACAATCCAACCTGTTGCTCAAGATCTGGACAAGCTGGGTAACCAAATGAATATCTGGATCCTTGATAGCCTTGATCGAAAATCTCCTTCAAATCTTTTGAATCAATCTTATTTATTTCAAGCTCTTCGCGAGTTCTAGCATGCCAGTGTTCGGTAAGAGATTCGGTCAATTGCACTGAAAGCCCATGCAGTTCCAGATACTCTCGATAAAGATTAGCTTGAAACAATCTATTAATCGCTTCACTGATGGACTGACCCATAGTAATTATTTGAAAACTGACAATATCAATCTCCCCAGACTCCTTGCTACGGAAGAAATCTGATAAACATAATCTTCGATCTCGACTCTGCCTTGGAAAAGTAAATCTAACTCGCTCTTGTCCTTCTAATTCACCTTCATGATGCAAAATTACTAAATCATTATCCTGGCTGTAACAGGGGTAGTAGCCATATACAACTGCAGCATTGAGCCATCCTTTTGACTGAACATCATTGATCAAAGATCTAAGTTGAGGTCGACCTTGCTCATTTACCATGGTTTCAAAATCTCGACCTTTCAATCCCCACTGGCCAAGAAATAATGCTCGCTCATCCAACATGCCTACATAATCAGCAAGTGCAATCCCCTTTACGACCCTGGAACCTAGAAATGGTGCTTTAGGTATTGGATTACTCGCTGAAACATCACTTCGCTTAATATCAATCTGATCTATTTGCTCTCGGCTACCTTTGGCAGTTCTTCTTGGCTTTAACGGTGGCAAGGCTGCTCCTGGCACTCCACGTTTAATTCCCATTAAAGTTTCCATTAACTTCAATCCTTCAAAAGCATCCTTGGCATATCTAACCGTGCCAGTAAATTGTTCACTTAGATCTTGTTCAACAAATGATCGAGTAAGTGCAGCTCCACCTAAAACGACTGGCCATTTGCTACCTAACCCCCTGGAATCTAGCTCTTGCAGATTCTCCTTCATGATTACTGTTGACTTAACTAGAAGTCCAGACATTCCAATAACATCAACATTATTGTCATTGGCTGCATCAATAATTTGATTCACCGTTTGCTTGATACCAATATTTACAGTCTCATATCCATTATTTGATAAAATAATATCAACTAAATTCTTTCCAATGTCGTGAACATCTCCTTTTACTGTTGCCAGCAATATCTTGCCTCTACCCTGATCATCAGTTTTTTCAATAAATGGCTCTAGAAAAGCAACCGCAGATTTCATTACCTCAGCCGATTGCAAAACAAAGGGCAGCTGCATCTCCCCCTTGCCAAACAATTCACCAACCGTCTTCATCCCTGCCAGTAAATAATCATTAATGATTGCAAGTGCGGGAAGCCCAGAATCTAAAGCAGTTTTTAGATCCTCATTTAAGCCAACTTTCTCACCATCAATAATTCTACGTTGCAACCTCTCTTGCATTGGCAGTGCCGCCAATTCAGCAGCACGACTTTCTTTTGTAGTGGTGATTTGGACATTTGCAAATAATTCTAAAAATTTAGTTAGTGGATCATAAATTACGTTGCCAGAATCATCTGATCTTCTCTTGTCATAAATTAGGTCAAGTGCAACTTCAAGTTGCTCCTGCGGAATTCTGTTCATTGGCGTAATTTTTGATGGATGCACAATCGCAGAATCTAAACCACTCTTCACCGCCTCTGCTAAAAACACAGAGTTAAGTACAGTCCTTGCGGCGGGATTTAAACCAAAGGAAACATTACTTACCCCTAGCGTTGTTTGCACTGCTGGGAATTCCTCCTTCAACCTTCTAATTGCCTCGATGGTTTGCAAACCATCGCGTCTGGTTTCTTCTTGACCGGTGGCGATTGGAAAGGTTAGACAATCAATCAAAATATCTTCGACTCTCATGCCCCAATTTTTTGTAAGATCATTGATCAAACGACGGGCAACCTTGAGCTTCCACTCTGCATCTCGCGCTTGGCCTTCTTCATCGATTGTTAATGCAATTACCGCAGCTCCATGTTCAACAACTAATGGCATGATTCGCGCGAATCTTGAGGTGGGGCCATCACCATCTTCATAATTGATTGAATTAATTACCGACCTACCGCCAAGTTGCTTTAGTCCAGCTTCTAATACAGCTGGCTCTGTTGAATCTAGAACAATTGGTAGTGTTGAAGTTGTTGCAAACCGAAAAGCTAACTCCTTCATATCTGCAACACCGTCTCGGCCGACATAATCAACTGAAAGATCAAGCATATGCGCACCACCTCTAATCTGATCCCTGGCAATTTCAACACAACTTTGCCAATCTTGCGCAAGTAATGCATCCCTGAATGCTCGAGATCCATTGGCGTTGGTCCGTTCTCCGATAGACAGGTAGGTGTTTTGTTGTCTAAATGGTACGAATTGATACAAAGATGATGCACCATATTCTTGGTTGATTTCACGCCTTCCTAAATTAACTCCGTGTACTGCATCTACAACAGCTTTCATATGCTCTGGTGTGGTTCCACAGCAACCGCCGATCAAATTCACTTTGTAGTCAATTACAAATTGCTTCAATGATTTAGCTAGTTCACTCGGAGTCAGTGGATAATGCGCTCCGCCTTCACCAAGAATAGGCAAGCCAGCATTAGGCATCACAGATAATCCAATCGAAGCACCTTTGCTCAAAACCCTAAGATGTTCACTCATCTCCGCTGGTCCAGTAGCGCAATTAAGACCAATCAGATCCACCCCAATAGGTTCTAGTGCGTTTAGGGCAGCACCTATTTCAGAACCCATCAACATGGTGCCATTGGTTTCAATTGTCACCTGTGCGATAAGTACAATATCTTTTTGAGATTCATTTATTGCAACACGTGCACCGTTTGTAGCTGCTTTAGCTTGGAGTAGATCTTGGGTCGTTTCAATCAAAAGAGCATCGCACCCGCCTTTGATCAAACCATCAGATGCAGTTTTATAAGCTTCTTTCAATAAATCATAAGTTGTGTGCCCTAAAGTCGGCAGTTTTGTCCCGGGACCAAGGGAGCCCAAAACCCAGCGTGGCCTCTCTTTTGTGGAGTATTGATTTGCAACCTCGCGTGCTAATTTAGCTCCGGCAAAAGCTAACTCATATATCCGATCTTCAATTCCATACTCAGCAAGGTTGGCAAAATTTGCTCCAAATGTGTTTGTTTCGATGGCATCAACACCCGCTGCAAAATATTCACTATGAACCGCTTTCACGATATC
>SHVD01000068.1 GCA_009691185.1 Candidatus Nanopelagicaceae bacterium
CAATTTCTTCGATAGTGCTTCAGCATCATCTAGCATGATGGATATATCAACACCTGCTAGCGCAGCTGGTACCAAACCGAAGGCTGATAGTGCACTGAATCGGCCACCAACATTTAAATCTCCATTTACAACTTTATATCCCTGTCCTCGCGATGACTTATCAAGAGCTGTCCCAGAATCGGTAACAATTACAATGTGATCAATTGGATTTAATCCTTCTTGTTTTAAAAGTTCTTCAAACAATTTAAGATGGGAGATAGTTTCAACAGTTGTTCCTGACTTAGACCCAACAACAATGACTACGTCAGATAGTTTTTTTGGTATGGAAGCCTGAATCTGATCCGGGTTAGTTGAATCAATAATCGTTAATTTCTTTTTGTAAGTGGCTGCAATTACCTGCGGGGCCAGTGAGGAACCACCCATGCCACATAAGATGAGCTTGTCTAAATTTCTACTTCTTGCCCACGCTGAAAGGGCATCTAACTCGGGGAGCAGTTCCCTCGAGTTTTTCGGTAAGTCAACCCAATTAAGTCGGAAAGAGGCTTGAGTATTGTCACCCCAGATCGTGGGATCCTTAATCGCAAGTCGTTTTGAGATTGGTATTAATTCCTCAATAATCTTTGAATTACTCTTATCTAAAAATTTCCCAGAAATCTTCATGCATTGCCTAAAGTTATTGCTTTTACTGAATTCATAAGTTCAAGCCAAGATGATTCGAATTTAGCAACACCATCTAGTTCAAGATCATGGGTGATTTTCTCTATATCAACTCCAGCTAATGCAAGTTTTGCCATATTCGATTTAGATACGGTGAAGTTGGGCGTGATTGAGTCACCTTGAAATACTCCGAATTGCCTAACCGCATTCAAGGTTGCTTCTGGCATTGTGTTCACCGTATTTGTTGCAACAAGTTGCATGACATAACGTGTTGAATCATAGGCTGGATCTTTAACCCCGGTTGAAGCCCAAAGAGGGCGCTGAACATTTGCGCCATTTTTTGCCAACACCTGCCAATTATCGCTGCTCTCAAAAGACAAAAAAGATTCGTAAGCTAGCACTGCATTTGCGATAGCGGCGCAGCCTCGAATTGGTGAATCTGACGGCAGCATTGCATCGATCGCAGAATCAATTCTGCTGATGAAAAATGAAGCCACTGATTGAATATCATTAACAGATTTGCCAGAGCTAATCCTTCTGCTTATGCCCTCTGCATATGCCGCTAAAACTTGTTTATGACGGGCAACAGAAAATATTAGAGTCACATTTACGCTAATACCCTCAGCAATCAGCTCTGTGATCGCTGGCAATCCTTCAATCGTTGCTGGAACCTTAATCAATAAATTAGGTCGATCAATTATCTGCCACAGGTGCTTGCCTTGTGCAACAGTTTTATTTGCATCTCTTGCAAATCTTGGGTCAACCTCAATAGAAACTCTCCCATCTGTCTTGTTGCTGTCTAAAAAGGTTTTTTCAAAGATATCACAAGCACTTCGCACATCATCGGTAGTTAATTTAGTAATTATTTCTTCTATGGAAAGATTGCGGTTTCTTAAAATATCTTCGTGATAAAGATCTGACTTGCCGATAGCAGCTGCAAAAATACTGGGATTAGTTGTAACTCCTACAACATAATCTTTGGAGATGAGATTTTCTAAGGATTTGTCTTTAAGCCTTTGGCGAGATAGATCATCAAGCCAAACAGCTACACCAGCTTGAGAGATTTGTTCTAGCGCATTAGCCATTTGCTTTACGAATACTTTCCTTTGCTGCATTAACAATATTTTCAACTGTAAAGCCAAACTCTTTAAACAAGACAGGAGCACTTGCAGAGGCCCCAAAGTGTTCAAGTGAGACTGCAACACCAGCATCACCAATAAATTGATACCAAGGTTGAGCGACCCCTGCTTCAATGCTGACTCTAGCCCTTAGATTCTTAGGTAGTACATCATTGCGATAATTTTCTGGCTGATTCATAAACCACTCGATAGAGGGTGCACTTACCACCCTAGCCTTAATATTCTCAGCCATTAACTGCTCTCGAGCAGCAATTGCCAATGAAACTTCAGAACCGGTTGCAATCAATATGACATCACATCTGTCTTTGGCCGAGTCAGATCCATAAGCTAAAATATATGCACCTTTTCTCGCACCGGTAGCTGCTGCATATTTTGTTCGGTCGATAACGGGCAAATTCTGTCTAGATAATGACAAACCAACTGGCTTTGCATCACTAATTATTTGCTGCCAACAAACGCTAACTTCATTGGCATCAGCTGGCCTGACTACAGCCAAGCCCGGTATTGCCCGCAAGGCTGCTAAATGTTCAACCGGTTGATGAGTTGGTCCATCTTCTCCCAAACCAATGGAGTCATGTGTCCAAACATAGGTAACTGGCAGCTGCATTAATGCAGATAGACGAACAGCACCTCGCATGTAATCGCTGAAAACTAGAAAAGTTCCAGCAAATGGCTTTATTAATCCGTGGAGTGCCACACCATTGCAAATTGCTGCCATGGCATGCTCTCGAATCCCAAAATGCATAACTCGCCCATACGGATTAGCTCCGGCTATTTGGCTGGAGGCAGGTAAGAAAGAAGTACCGCCTTCGATGGTTGTGTTGTTGCTTTCAGCAAGATCTGCAGAGCCACCCCAAAATTCAGGCAAGGTTTTTGCAATTGCAGCAATAACTTTTCCTGAGGCTGCTCTAGTTGCAATCTCCTTATCACTGGGGAATATTGGTAACTCTTTATCCCAGCCCTGGGGTAATTCATTGGAAATTAATCTATTTAGTAATTCATGTTGTTGTGGATTAGATTTTTGCCAAGCTGTGAAATCAGCCTGCCACTTTTTATATAGATTCGCGCCGCGTTCCTTAATCTTTCGTGCATGATCAATAACCAGTGAGGGTGCAATAAATGTTTCACTTGGATCCAAGCCAAGTTTAATTTTAGTTGCGGCAACCTCTTCAGCACCTAGAGCTGAACCATGTGATTTGGCAGTCCCACTTGCTTTTGGCGCCGGCCAGGCGATAACAGTGTGCAACCTAATTAAAACCGGTCTATCTTTTTCATTTACAGCAGCAAGAAGCGCTGTTTCCAATTTATCTCGGTCTACATCACCATCCTTTTTCGCCGCAACCTCAATTACATTCCAACCATAGGCGCGATATCTCGCAGAAACATCTTCAGTGAATGCAAGATGGGTGTCACCCTCAATTGAAGTTCGGTTGTCATCGTAAATAACTTTTAAATTGCCCAATTGCTGAGTACCAGCAAGTGAAGAGGCTTCAGCACTAACACCCTCTTGCAGATCTCCATCTGAACACAGAACCCAAATATTGTGATCGAAAATGTCGGTGCCATTTTGTGGATCCAGCATTCCTTTTTCATATCTTGCAGCCATGGCCATGCCAACCCCATTTGCTAATCCTTGACCAAGAGGGCCGGTTGTTGTTTCAACTCCGATGGTGTGGCCATACTCTGGATGGCCAGGGGTTAATGAATTAAATGTTCTAAAACTTTTTAGATCCTCTAATGTAATACCGTAACCAGAAAAATACAGTTGTATATAAAGAGTGAGGGAGGAGTGACCACAGGAAAGAATAAATCTGTCTCGCGCAATCCAATTTGGATTTGCAGGATCGTGCTTGAGAATCCTTTGAAACAATGTGTAGGCAACAGGAGCCAGTGACATAGCAGTCCCTGGATGGCCATTACCAACTTTTTGTACAGAATCCATTGCCAAAGCCCGGGCAACTGCTACCGCTTGGTCATCAAGTGCCTGCCAATTTTCAAGTTTCATGAAGTTAGTCTATGTAATCTATATCCAGAATCTGCCACTTTGATTAAGGACCAGGCAGCACCCCATACCAAGGTAGCACCCAATAAATGAGCTGCCACTAAAAGTTCTGGTAAGCCAGTGAGGTACTGGATATATCCAATTGATCCTTGTCCCAAAGCTATAAGTAGAAAGATTCCAATTCGCTTTTCTATGATCTTTGAACCATTTTGTTTAGCAATTAGATACATTATGGCGGTTAGAATTAAAAGCGCAATTACAAAATCTGCGTGCAGCCAGGAGATCACCCTTGAATCAATACCAAAACGTTGTGCTTTCTCATCTCCAGCATGGGGTCCACTTCCAGTCACCACTGTGCCAATTACTACGACCGACAAAGTCAGCCAAATATAGATCGGCAATAGGAATCTAATCAGTCCAGCTACCTTTTCTGGCTGGAGTCCAACTACCTCATACCGTAAGGAGATTGCACCACTTACTAAGAAAATTGACAAGATTAAATGCCCTGCAACGGGCAGCGGATGAAGGTCAGTTAATACGGTGATTCCACCCAATAATCCCTGTCCTAAAATTCCAAGAGTTTGCAAAATTGCTAGAATCCTAACTCTGTTTTTAGCAGTTGCGGTTTTAGTTATGCGAAGTGAAATTATGAAAACTGCTAGCGCTGTGATCAGCAGGACAAAGGTTAATAATCTATTCCCAAACTCAATCCAGGCATGTAGTTGTCCCTCAGCTTGATTTGGCACTGGGGTATAAGAACCTGGGGTGCACTCTGGCCAAGTCGGACAACCCAATCCTGAACCGGTGACCCTCACAGCTCCACCAGTGACGATTAGCGCCCCCTGCAGGAAAACTAAAAGGGTAAAAATACGACCTACAAGTGATCTTTTTCCTACCAACATGATTTAAGCCTATTGCTTCACCTGCTATCTGGGCTTGATTTATTACTAGGTAGGGCGTATTTCACAAGGGCTTGGGCAGGGCCGGATTGGCATTTACCGACGAATTACGCAACAATTATGTTGTGAAAAACAATGAGTCAGATAAGACCCGTGATCAGGTTGCCCGCGTGATCCTGGAGGGTGGTCCCATGACCGCTGCTGATTTAGCACAGAAATTATCTATTACTCCAGCAGGAATTAGGCGACATCTAGATTCGCTAATTAATGAAGGGGTATTAACACCGCGAGATCCCTACCAAATGATTAGTCGAGGTCGCGGCCGTCCTTCAAAAGTTTTTGTAATGACAGATTTCGGTCGTGAAAAGTTTGAGCACTCCTACGATGACTTAGCGGTAGCAGCGCTGAAGTTTATGGCAAGCAAGAATGGTGCTCATTTGGTTGATGAGTTTGCTAAAACTAGAGCAGCTGATATTGAACGCAAGGGTGATGCGATAAAGAATTCCGGTAAATCAATTGTTGAAAAGACCAAAGCATTATCGAAACTTTTAACCAAGGAAGGTTACGCCTCTTCCACCGATAAAATGGGACATGGTGAAGAGATTTGTCAACACCATTGTCCGATTGCACATGTTGCGTCAGAGTTTCCACAACTTTGCGAAGCAGAGACAGTGGCATTTTCAGCAATACTAGGAACGCATGTACAACGCCTTGCGACAATCGCACATGGTGATGGTGTCTGTACGACATTTGTACCAGCAAATATTTCCCCACGAGTAAAATCCAAAATCAAAGAAGGAGTCCGCTAATGACCCAGATTGCCCACCCAGAGTTAGATGGCATTGGAAAGTATGAATACGGTTGGTCGGATAAAACAGATGCCGGTTCAAATAGCAGACGAGGCTTGAATGAGGATGTCGTAAGAGATATATCCTCCAAAAAGAGTGAGCCAAAATGGATGTTGGATCTACGGCTGAAGGGTTTGAATTTATTTGACAAGAAGCCAATGCCAAGTTGGGGAGCAGATTTAAGTGGGATTTTCTTTGACACTATTAAGTACTTTGTTCGTTCTAC
>SHVD01000069.1 GCA_009691185.1 Candidatus Nanopelagicaceae bacterium
GATCCATCCAAACATGGCAGCAACACTGATTTTTCTGCGCTCTCTGCCAATTTGATCTGATCACAGGGTGCTACAAATCCTGGTGAATTTACTTTGGTAGCGGAAGTGCAGCCTGTTATTAGTAAAGTCATAATTAATAAAATTGATTGTTTTTTCATTTAAAATCTGCCTCAACCTTCACCATTCGCTTTGCTTTAATTGGATCCATCTCACCTATTCCAAATGAAGGACAGTACTTAGCAATAGGGCAAGCACCACATGCTGGCTTTCTGGAGTGGCAAACTCTTCTGCCATGCCAGATTAATCGCTGTGACAAATTAGTCCACTCTTTTCTTGGAATTAAATCACCAACCTCAAACTCAACCTTTACTGGATCTAATGATTTACTCCAACTAAATCTTCTACTTAATCTGCCAAAGTGGGTGTCAACGGTGATGCCAGGGATGCCAAAGGCATGTCCTAAAACTACATTTGCTGTTTTTCTGCCAACCCCAGGTAGAGTAATTAAACTCTCTAATTTGTTTGGCACCTTGCCATCAAAATCTGTAATTATTTTGCTACTAAGCGTTTTTATATTCTTAGCCTTTGCTCGATAAAAACCAGTTGACTTAACCAATCTTTGAATATCTTTAATATCAGCCTGCGCCATTTTTAAAGGGTTTGGGTATCTCTTAAACAAAGCAGGTGTGGTTTGGTTCACTCGCTTATCAGTACATTGTGCTGATAAGACAGTTGCAACTAGTAGTTGATAAGGAGTTTTGTAATTTAACTCGCATCGAACATTTGGATAGGTTTTACTTAAGATTCGATAGATCGCCCTTGCTCGGACTTTTTTTTGAACCAAACTCTCTCGCATTTGCCCAAGATTACGCTGATTGGAGTGGAAGCACATTTCGGGAGTATCCTTGGTTTTATGCCCACGAAAAACGAAGATGAAGTAGTAAGAAGAGCTCCGCTCTTTACTGCCATAGATGATGCCTCTGCCGCCAGTTTGCGTGCATCAATGAGTGGCATCAAGATTTCAAAGGGTCAGGTTTTATTTAAAGAGGGTGACCCAGGAGATCGCTTGTTTGTTGTAGTTGAGGGCAAATTAAAACTTGGCACAACCTCAAATGATGGCCGAGAAAATCTTCTCTCTATTTTAGGGCCTGGGGATATGTTTGGTGAATTATCACTCTTTGATCCAGGACCACGAACAGCAACTGCCACAGCGGTGGTGGACTCTAAGTTGTTGGCGCTAGCAAATGATCAGGTAATCGGTTGGGTAACCGCTCACCCCGAAGTTTCATTACAACTTTTAAAGCAGCTATCACAGCGGCTTCGCCGGGCTAATGATGTTTTATCTGATCTAGTTTTTGCTGATGTACCTGGCAGAGTTGCTAAAGCGATAATTGAATTGGGTGAGCGATTTGGTACTAAAAAAGATGATGGCTTGCATGTTAACCATGAACTGACCCAAGAGGAGCTTGCGCAATTAGTTGGCGCATCCCGTGAGACAGTTAATAAAGCCTTAGCTGATTTTGCATCCCGTGGTTGGGTAAAGCTTGAACCACGTGCGGTAATTGTTTTAAATTATGAACGATTAGTAAAACGCGGGCATTAATTCTTTAATTGCACAACCATCTCAATCTCAACCGGTGCATTTAATGGCAACTCCGTCACCCCAACCGCAGTTCTGGCATGTTTACCATTCACATCCCCGAAAATCTTAATTAAAAGCTCACTAGCACCATTTACGACGCCAGGAATTGCAACAAAGCCAGGTGCGCAATTAACAAAACCGCCAACTCTGACAACTCTTTCGATTTGATCAAGCTCTGCAACTAATGAAATAGCAGCCAGGGCATTTAGTGCACATAACTGAGCAAGCTCTTTGGCAGCTTCAGCAGTTACATCACTACCAACCTTGCCCTCTTTAACTAACTTGCCATCGACAACAGGAAGTTGTCCTGCGGTAAATACCAGATTGCCACTTTTGACTGCTGGCACATACGCTGCAACTGGAGCTGCAGCAACTGGAAGTGACAAACCAATTGATGCTAATTTCTCTTTGATACTCACTTAATCTCTCGCTTCATATATGCAACTAATTGATCCCCACCGCCTGGGGCAGGAACAACTTGGACTAACTCCCAACCATCAGAGCCCCAAGTATCTAGGATCTGCTTTGTTGCATGTGTTAGTAATGGCACAGTGACATATTCATACTTCATTTAGTAATCCTTTTTCTTATTGAGAAAGTGCTGCTTTGACTAATGATGAAACCACGCCGCCATCAGCCTTACCAGCAATCTTAGGTTGTAAAACTTTCATAACTAATCCCATGCCAGCAGGTCCTGCAGCTTTTGTTTCAGCAATTGCCTCTGCAATTAATTTCTTGATATTTGCCTCACTTAATTGTTCAGGTAGGTAGAGTGCGATAACTGCTGCCTCCTCTTTTTCCTTATTTGCTAAATCATCACGCTTTGCATTTGTGTAAGCCTCAACAGCCTCACGGCGCTTTTTAGCCTCCCGAGATAAAACTGTAATTACTTCGGCATCCGTCAATACCTTTGCGCTCTTGCCCGCCACCTCTTCATTGGTGATAGCAGAAAGGAGCATTCTGATGGTGCCACTTTTTACGCTGTCCTGAGAGCGAATCGCATCGGTTAAATCTGACTGTAGTTTTTCTTTTAGTCCCATAGCGGTATCTTCTCATGCCTATGGCATACAAAGTACGCGCATCCTCCCTGCCCCTGCTGCCTAAGGGTGCCAAACCAATTAGGGTTTTGCACTTTTCAGACCTGCATCTACACCCTAGAAAAAATCGCGAGATTGCAGATATCAAAACCTTTATTGATCTAAAGCCAGATTTAGTTATTAGCACGGGTGATTTTCTAGCTCATAAAGATGGGATTGATATCGCACTTAATGCCTTAGATGAACTTCTTGATCTACCAGGTTTATTTGTCTTTGGCTCTAATGATTACTACGCACCTAAGTTTAAGAATCCGCTCTCCTATCTACAAAAAGATCATGGTGAGCGCAAGTTGGGTGAGAAGTTGCCATGGCAGAGATTGCAAAAACAATTAACAAAACGAGGTTGGCAAGATTTAAATCATAATAAAGTTAAATTGAAGGTAAATGGCGTTGTAATTGAAGCACGTGGCACAGATGATGCTCACTTAGAGTTAGATGATTATCGAAAGGTTGAAGGAAAGGTTAGTAAAACTGCAGATATTGCAATTGGCGTAACTCACGCACCGTATGAACGAGTACTTGCTGCAATGGCACAAGACAAATTAGATTTAATTTTTGCAGGTCACACTCATGGTGGTCAGATTAGATTACCTTGGATAGGTGGAAGTAAATCACTTACTACAAATTGTGATTTAGAGAATTGGCGATCTCGTGGAGTAACTAAGGTAAATAATGAACCATGGCTTAATGTCTCAGCTGGCATGGGTATGAGCCCATATGCTCCAATTAGATTTGCATGTCCTGCCGAAGTTTCTTTGATTACATTAACTTCATAAAACTTAATTTGATTTAGATTTAGCACTTTCTAAATCAGCATCCACCATTAACTTTGCCAACTCTTTCCAATGAGTTTTAGCTTTCCAGCCCAGCATTTTTTCAACCTTTGATGGATCACCAATTAATGCATCCACCTCAGTAGGTCTTTGGTAGCGCTTATCAACTTCAACATGATCTTTGTAATTAAGTCCTGCATGCTCAAAGGCAGCTTGGGCAAAATCTCTAACTGCAGCCCCAACTCCAGTTGCCACCACATAATCTCCAGGCTTATCTTGTTGCAGCATTAGCCACATGGATTCCACATACTCTTTGGCATATCCCCAGTCACGTACTGCATCTAAATTACCTAGATATAACTTTTCTTTACTGCCTGTAGCAATCTTGGCAACAGCTCTAGTTATTTTTCTAGTCACAAATGTTTCACCCCTACGTGGTGATTCATGGTTAAACAAAATTCCATTTGTGGCATGCACACCATACGCCTCACGGTAATTAACCGTTGACCAGTAAGCCATTAACTTTGCTGCTGCATACGGGCTTCTTGGCCTGAAGGCTGACTCTTCGTTTTGTGGCGGTGGAGTTGATCCATAAAGTTCACTAGTACTTGCTTGATAGAACCGGCACTTAATACCTGATGCTCTAATTGATTCAAGGAGAGCCACAGCTCCAACCGCATCAACCTGGGCTGTGTATTGAGGCATGGTGAATGAAACTTGCACATGAGATTGGGCGCCTAAGTTATAAACCTCAGTTGGTTGAATCTGGTGAATCAAATTAGTCATATTTACACCATCAGTTAAATCTCCGTAATGCAAAATTAACTTTGGATTTGGCGTGTGAGGATCTTGATAGATGTGATCAATGCGTCCAGTATTAAATGTGCTAGATCTGCGAATAAGTCCGTGAACTTCATAGCCTTTTTCTAAAAGAAACTCTGTTAAATACGAACCATCTTGCCCGGTGATACCGGTAATAAATGCAATCTTCTTAGACAAAATGGCTCCTTACTTATTTTGTAGATACCACTCTACAGTGGATGCAATGCCTTGATCTAATGAAATTAATGGTTTCCAGCCTAATTTAGTAATCTTTGATGAATCTAGAACTTTTCTTGGAGTGCCATCAGGTTTACTTGAATCCCAAATGATTTCTCCAGTAAATCCCACTACAGCTGAGATCTTGGTGGCCAAATCCTTGATAGATACCTCATGCCCTGATCCAACATTGATTTGCTTGGAATCATCATATTTATCCATACAGAACACCACTGCTTTAGCAAAGTCATCCACGTGCATAAATTCACGAAGCGGTGCACCGCTTCCCCATAACGTTACCTTGCCACTACCCGAACGATTTGCCTCAATAAACTTTCTAATAAGTACTGGTAGTACATGACCGTTTTCTAAATCGAAATTATCATTTGGGCCATACATATTTGTTGGCATTACTGAGATCCACTTATATCCATACTCTTTGCGATAAGACTTAATTAATTCAATACCTGCAATTTTTGCAACTGCATAAGCCGAGTTTGTCTGCTCAAGCTCACCAGTTAGTAAATACTCCTCCTTTATTGGCTGAGCACAATCTCTTGGATAAATACAACTAGAACCAAGGAATACAAATTTTGAAACCTTTGCTGCATGGGCTGCATCCATAAGATTGGATTGAATTTGTAAATTCTGGGATAGAAATTCAACAGGATAGGAATTGTTGCCACCGATTCCCCCTACTTTTGCCGCCGAATCGATAATTGCAGTGGGCTTAAGATTTTTTATAAATTCAAAAGTTTTGTTTCGATCTAGTAGGTCAACATCTTTGCTGGATATGCCAATAACATCTTGATTTAATCGCTTGAGCTCTCTGACAATTGCTGAGCCGACTAAACCAGAACCACCGGCTACCAAAATTGTCATGTGCTTAGCCTATCGTTAGGTATTTTAAAACTCAGCCGCAACCAACTCTGCTATCTGAGC
>SHVD01000070.1 GCA_009691185.1 Candidatus Nanopelagicaceae bacterium
TTCCACCCCACTCTTTCAAAGGCGACTATGGAAAGTGTTGGCTCCATTAATAACTTTAAATTTGGATGATTGCGCACCTGCTCAGCTGCATTCTTAGCAACCTCCATAGTCCGCTCCATTGCTTTGGCATACTCAGCGGTGCCATGGGCGGCAAGTGAAAACCAAAATGGTAATCCACGAGCTCGCCTAGTTAAATGAATCGCATAATCAGATGGATTCCACTCATCATCCTCATCTAAGGTTTCAAGGTAGGCAGCTTTTTGTAGGTGGGCTTTCTTGGCTAGCTTTGGGTTTCGATATATCAAAGCACAAGCATCAAAGGGTGCAAATAACCATTTATGTGGATCAACAATTAATGAATCAGCCATCTCTACCCCATCAAATAATGGGCGCACCGATGGCGCACAAAGTGCTGCTAGGCCGTAAGCACCATCCACATGAAACCAGATTCCTCGTTCTTTGGCACAAACTGAAATACTTTTTAAGTTATCAATAATTCCCAGATTTGTTGTACCAGCGGTTGCTACTAGTGCAAAAACTTGATGGCTTGGATTTTCTTGGTGGTATTTATCAATTGCCACAGCGCAGGCACTACCTTGCAGAATTCCATCTTTATCTGGCTTAATTAACAAAATACCAACATCCATAACCTCAGCAGCGGATTTAACTGATGAATGCGAATCCGCACTTGCTGCAATTACCCACCTGGTGACATCTTTTCGTTTATTTCTAAAGGTATTTCTAGCTGTGACTAGGGCAGATAGATTTCCAATAGTGCCACCTTGTACAAATACCCCACCTGCAGTATTTGGCATGCCAGCTAAATCTGAAATCCATTTAAGTGCTTGATTTTCAGCAAAGACAGCTCCTGCTCCCTCAAGCCAAGATCCACCGTAGAGCGCTGAAGCGCCAACAACTAAATCAAAAAGGTTGGCATACTCACTAGGAGCTGATGGGATAAATGCTAGATACCTTGGATGATCAGTTGAAATACATGCTTTTGCTAATACATCTTTAAATAATTTAAGTGCCTCATGCCCACCTAATCCTTTTTCGGTAATGGTATTACCAGCTAAGTCATACAACTCTTGTGCTGTTTTTGGTCCATCCAACGGTGGGTCGGTTCGAAGTCTGATTAAGGAGTACTCCAAAACCTCCTTAGCTAACTCCTCAACCTCGGCTGTGAATTGGTGCATTGCTTTCTGCGTAATCTTTCCGGTTAGCACTCCGGATGAGATTTCTAATCATGGTTGGAAAAACAATGCCGTGAAATGGCAGAACTGCAAACCAGTAAAGCTGGCCACCTAATCCACGGGGAGAAAATGATGCCTCTTGAATTACCTCAGATTGACCATTTGGTAATTTCCTAATTTTAAATTCAAGCCAAGCTTTACCTGGCAAAATCATCTCCGCATAGAGTTTCAATGATTTTTCGGGCTCTAATGATTCAACTCGCCAAAAATCAAGTGAGTCGCCAACTCTTAAATGAATTGGATCGCCCCTACCGCGCCTGAGTCCAACTCCACCAATCATTCGGTCTAATAAGCCACGTAAGTACCAGAGAAAATCTGAGCCATACCAACCGTTGTCGCCACCGATCTCCTCAATAGCTGCCCATAAATTTTTTATTGATGCATCACTTACTCGTACCTTAATATCCTTATACAACGCTTCGCCTGCCCACGCTGGATCACTCTGTGCTTTCTGCCATGGCGCCGTAGGTAATGATGCATCTGACCACCTAGTTAAGACATCGTTATCTGAAACCTTTGTCAGCGCTAGGTTGATAGCATTTTCAACATCAATTAATCCCTCTGGTGGTGGTGGAATTAACTGATCAATTGATTTATTAGGATCTGCAACTACCTCACTTATTAGCGAACCAACTAGTGGACGGGCAAGTGCGGTTGGCACCGGTGTTACTAGACCAATCCAAAGACTTGAAAGATTTGGCGTAAGTACCGGAATCTTAATTATTATTCGCCTTCTAAGTCTTGAAAGCACAGCAAATTTTTGCATCATATCTGCGTAGGATAAAATTTCAGGTCCGCCAATATCAAAGACAGCTGATACTGGCTTTTCTAACTTTGCTGTATTTTT
Source organism: Candidatus Nanopelagicaceae bacterium (assembly GCA_009691185.1). Lineage (GTDB taxonomy): Bacteria > Actinomycetota > Actinomycetes > Nanopelagicales > Nanopelagicaceae > Nanopelagicus. Next base: position 2,101 of record SHVD01000070.1, read on the forward strand.
TAAATACCAAAGCACATCTCTAATTGCAATTGGATGGGTACGATTCATAACCCACTTTGGCGTGGTCATAATTGGCAACCGGTGAGTTAGGTGGCGCAACATCTCAAATGAGGCAGAGCCTGAACCAATAATTATGCCAGCTCGAAGCTCGATTACCGGCACTGTCGTAGTCGCTAACTGCTTGCCGGTATTTGCTCTTGATTTTAAATGTTTACTTGTCTTAGCATCATTTGCAATTCCACCTAAATAAACAATCTGCTTAACACCAGCTTCCTGTGCAGCTTTTGCAAAACTGCGAGCCATCTGAGCTTCTATTTCATCAAAATTCTTACCAACATTAATTGAATGCAGCAAATAAAAAGCGGTATGAATTCCATTTAATGCAGTTAAAGTTGATTGATATTCAGAGGCATTTCCAACTGCAATCTCAACCTCGCTAGCCCAAGCATGGCTTTGTGCTTTTTTTATATCTCTAACAAAGACTCGCACCTTCATTTTTTCATCAAGGAGTGATGTAACTAATCTGCCACCAACATAGCCAGAGGCTCCAGTGACAAGTATTTTGCGCGCATCATCCATGGTAGAAACAGTAGACTTAAGCCGTGATTAATCCAAAAGTTGTGATCTTAGGTGGTGGCTTCGGTGGATTAGCTGCTGCCCGAGCCTTGTATAAAACAGCCGAAGTTACCGTGGTTGATCGGCATAATTACCAAACCTTTCTGCCACTTTTATACCAAGTCTCAACAGCGGGACTGGCGGCAGACCATGTGGCCTATCCCATACGTGGTGCGCTGCGAAAAACCAGTGTTAAATTTCGAATGGGATCACCACTTTCCATAGATCACAAAAATAAAGAGGTGAAATTAGATAGCAGTGAGGTTTTACAGTTTGATCATTTGATAGTTGCATTGGGTTCCACCACAGCAGATTTTGGAATTCCTGGCGTTAGTGAGTTCACCTTAGGTATGAAATCAGTTCATGAAGCGCTAACAATTAGGGCTGAAATCATGCGCAGGTTTGAAGATCTTTGTCGGTTTGAAGATGATACTCGACTTGCCATAACTGTGATTGGCGGCGGACCAACTGGAGTTGAAATGGCTGGTGCAATAGCAGAGTTAATTCGTGGACCACTGAAATCCGATCAAAAGCAAGCCGCTGCACAGATTGACATCACAATTATCGAAGCAGGAGAAAGGTTGCTGCCAACATTCTCTCCAACTTTATCAAAGCGCACTAAAAAAGATTTAGAAAAACTTGGCGTTAAAGTTTTAGTTGGTTCACCAGTATCCGGCGTTGAACATCGAAAGATTACATTAAGAGATAAACAAGTACTGCCATCAGAAATAACAATTTGGGCTGCAGGTGTTAAAGGCTCTGATGCAATGGCGCAGTTAAGTCTGCCAGTTTCTGGCAATCGAGTGGTAGTAGAACCAACTATGCAGGTAAAAAATTACCCAAATATTTGGGCGTTAGGTGATATCGCAGGCGCCCTTGGTAAAGATGGAAACCCACTGCCAATGGTGGCACCTGTTGCAATTCAACAAGGTAAATTTATTGCAAAACAAATTGCCCGATTAAGCAGTAGCAAAGAGTTAAAAGAGTTTAAATACTTAGACAAAGGCTCAATGGCAACTATCGGCAGAAATAAAGCAGTAGTTGAGGTGAAAGGATTTAAACTTTCTGGACCTATTGCGTGGTTGATCTGGGTAGCTCTTCACCTATTTTATTTATTAGGTGGGCGAAATAAAATTACCACAATTGCTGATTGGACTTGGAATTACCTAACATTTGATCGCGGTAATAGACACATTATGGATTCACAATAAGTTTTATGGCTAAAGCTGTTTATCGTAAATTTATTAAGATAGATGGACATCAAATCTGGTCAGTTAAGTGGCATAAAAATGGTGAGCCAGTAATATTACTTCATGGCGGACTTAGCCATACTGCAAAGTGGGAAAAGAAAATTCTGCCAGCAGTTGCCACCACCCATGAACCATTTGCCTATGATCGAACCGCACATGGCTATACCAAAGTTAGATCAGGGTATATGCACTTTGATTTTCAAGTCAAAGAGTTAATTGCATTTATAAAGACTGTGGTAAAAAAACCAGTTCATATAATTGGCTGGAGTGATGGAGGAAATATTGGATTACTAACAGCGATTAAGTATCCAAAATTAGTAAAATCTTTAGTTGCGATCGGTGCAAACTACACCTATGACGCAGGGCTCTCATCTGATTTAAATACGGTGGAGGCAAGTGAAGAGGAGTTTGTAAACTTTGAGAAGATGACAGGTCAGGATAGGCAACTACTTCTTGAGATTAAGGCAAAAGCATTTAAAGTGTGGCGTACTGAGCCAAAATTAAAGTTATCGCAATTAAAGAAAATTAAATGTCCAGTTTTAATTTTAGCCTCCGATGATGAGCCATTTAAAAGCGAGATGACTTTTAAGATGTATGAAGCCATTCCAAATGGCAGACTTGCAGTCATCCCAGGAACATCACATAATTTAGTTGGTGAAAAACCAAAGTTAATGCAGGTCGTAATCAAAGATTTTTATAAATCATTAAGTTTTCCAATTACCAAGATGCCTAATCGACGTGCCAAACAACAGGATAAAATTTTAAGAAACTCTTAACTCCGCAGGTGCTCCTTTTGGCACAAATGGCTTATTTGGAAAGACAGGTGAAAGTTTTATATACATTGTGTTTTGTGCAGGACGAGTATCTGCCTCGCCTTTATTTGGCCAAAAGGAAAAAGCTCGCTCAGCTTGAGCGGTAATTGTGAGTGATGGGTTTACTCCAAGATTTGCAGTAACGGAGGCACCATCAACAATATGCATAGTCGGATAGTTATAAACCCGATGATATGGATCAATAACTCCACTCTTAATTGAGTCACCGATTACACACCCACCAACAAAATGTGCAGTGAAAGGAGCGTTAATTAAATCTCCAATATGACCACCTGCAATGCCGCCATTATTTTCAGCAATTCTTCTTGCTACCTCATTGGCAGCTGGTATGTAGGTTGCATTGGGAGTGAGGGAATCATTCTTTGAGGTTAATCTAAAGCCAAGCAAGCCTTTTTTACCTTTAACACTAATGGCAGAGTCAACATTTTGCATTATTAATGCCACTACTGTCCGCTGACTCCATTGCCTAACATCTAAAATCTTTAATACCAAGGATGGCTTGGTAATTACTTGGCGTAGCCACTGCCTTCTTCGATCTTTAATATTTATGCCATCTGTCATTACCGTCTGCAATA
>SHVD01000071.1 GCA_009691185.1 Candidatus Nanopelagicaceae bacterium
CGGAAGGATTAGCTCAGGCCTACTCTGCAATCGGTTATAACTTAAATCAATTAAAGCGAATGAATGAAGCGGCAACTGCAATGAGTAAGGCGGTTGAACTACTTCGTGAAACTAAATCTCCAATGGCAATTGAGCTTGCCTGCACCTTGGGTGAGTGGTGGTTCAACTCAAAAGAGTATGAAAAAACTATTGAGTGCATGAATCAATGCGTGCAAGAGCACCTAGTAGATGGCAATGAGTCAGGAGCTGCTAATGATCTACATCTAATTGGTTGTGCCTATCGAGAGTTAAAGAATTATGCAAAATCATTAGAGGCATTCAAAGAATCACGCGCCCTGTTTAAGCGATTAAAAGAGGCTATTAATGTGGCAAGGTGTGATCAAAAAATTGCTCACTGCCTCACTGAGTTAGATGATGCGCAAGGGGCTTTAATCTCCGCTCAAAAATCTTTAGATGTATTTGTCACCGCCCATGATCACCGGCGTGAGACCTATTCATCATTTGAGTTAGGAAAGGCACAATTTGCATTGGCTTTATATGAAGAGGCACTGATGACATTTGAGAATGTACTAGAGAGTGTGACTGAGGCTGAGTTCAAAGATTTCGAATTTATTATTGATATTGAGCGAAAGATCTCTTTAACTCTTCGAAAGTTAGACCGCAATGATGAAGCTGATGAAATCTCTAGAAGAGTTGACGCGGTTGCTGAGGTGATTGACGAAGATTAGTTTTTTGGGTGATTTATCAGATTTAAATGTTGCATTGCCCAGGCATACATTGCAATTGCACCTGCTGCGGATGCGTTCATTGATCTAGTTGAGCCATACTGGGAGATAGCAAGGAGTACCGAACACACCGCAACCGCCTCATCACTCATCCCAGCGCCCTCTTGGCCAAATAGCATCACACATTTTTTTGGCAAAGTAGCACTTTCTAACTGCTTACTAACTGGCAAATTATCGATTCCAATTATTGGCAAATTTTCTTTATCACACCATTTTTTAAATTCATCAATTGTTGCATGATGATGAACAGTTAAGTATCGATCTGTCACCATTGCACCTCTTTTATTCCAATCTCGTTTACCAACAATGTGAACCGCTGCAACATTAAATGCATTTGCAGTTCTAACAACCGATCCAATATTTAAATCATGTTGCCAATTTTCAATTGCAATTTGCAGGTCATGGCGTTTGGTATCAAGATCTGCAACTATCGCCTCAATCTTCCAATATCTATATTTATCTAAGACATTTCTACGATCACCACGCTCAAGTAACTCTGGATCAAAGTGATTATCAGTCGGCCATGGTTTAGAGTGTGCTCCTACGCCAACTACCTGGTAGAACTCACCAGGGCCAACTGTTGACTCAGACATATGCAAACCTTAAACCCTAAGGAGTGATGATGAGAAAAGTTCGGCTATTTCTTTCATTTATCCTCGCCTTATCACTTTGCTTAAATGCCCCCACTGCACAGGCGGTTGAAACTTTGCCACAGCCATTTTTTAAATACCTCAGTTCAAAGTATTTAGCAGATCCAGGAGTCATTTTAATTGATGGTGCTACTAATGAAGTTATTTACCAAAGCGGGGCAGAAAAACCTAGAACACCGGCATCAGTATTAAAACTAGCCTCAGCAGCTGCAATAGCGCTCACTCTTGAAACATCAACGGTTTTTACCACTGCAATATACAAAACTGAGAAGAAAGGCGTATTTGTAATTTGGGGTGATAATGATCCTTGGGTTACCTCCAATGCAAAGTATCGAGATGCTAATAAACGAGCATACATGCCAACTTTAATTAAGGCAGCTTTTGCATCTGATAAAAAACTTAAGAAGATAACCTTGGTATATAAGGGAGTAAATAACTCTGATATCTATTATGCAAAGCGAGCGTTAAATCGCAGGGCATCTGTTGCTTATAAACCTTTAAGTAAAAATATCGAGGTTGAATCATTAATCACTGAAAAACTGGCAGAGATTAAATCCCCACCACTTGAGAAAATGATCCGCTTTGCATTGCTATACAGTGACAATGTTTTATCACAGCGCCTTGCAATGGTGGCAACTGGCCGAAATGGTTACCCCTTAACTAAAGATGGCCTAAACGACATGATGAAAGATAAAATATCATCAATCGGTGTTGATGTAACTGGAATGAATATTATTGATGGTTCTGGCATTGGTGGTAGTAATCGAATATCGGCAGTCACCGTCTCACAGCTGCTTTTGAAAGTTAAAAATGAGCCAAAATTACGAGTTGTTTACAATTCACTTCCAGTAAGTGGTGAATCAGGAACACTAATCGGCAGATACCATTCAACCGCGCCGCAAGCAGTTGGATTGGTAAAGGCAAAGACTGGATCCACTAGGCACACAGTTTCTTTAGCTGGTTTTGCTACATCAGGTGATAAAGATTATGTCTTTGTTATTATTGCAGATGGTGTTGGTAGAACGAGAAGATTACAAGATGCTGCAAGAAATGCGATAGATCGTATGCTTGGAACAATAACTAAACCATCTGTGATCGGGTTAACACCACCTGGACCAGAAAATAATACCGCTACAACCACACCGTAATAATTGATTAGTTCTCAAGGGTAGAGTTAGTGCAAATGAAAAATTACATCTCGCTGATGAAATTACGAGTAGTAGAACTATTACTTGTTACAACTCTGCCAGCATTATTTTTAGCCAGTGATGGTGTACCAAATATCGGAGTTACTTTTTGGAGTTTATTTGGTGGGACATTAGCAGCAGGGGGCGCCAACGCATTTAATATGGTGATAGAGGTGAAATCTGATCAATTGATGAAGCGCACCTCCCAACGTCCAATTGCAACTGGTGTGATATCAAGAAATGCTGGATTGGTATTTGCCTCCGTAATTTCACTTTTATCTTTAATTATTTTTTATATATTTACTACCCCGCTTGCAACCTTATTAACTGCGCTAGCAATCATCTTTTATGTATTTGGCTACACAATTGCGCTTAAAAAACATACCTCTCAGAATATTGTTTGGGGCGGTATTGCCGGTTGTATGCCGGTACTAATTGGTCAGGCAGCTATTACTAACTCACTGACCTTGACCTCTTGGTTATTTTTTCTGTTAATCTTTTTTTGGACTCCGCCACATTTTTGGGCATTAGCGATTAGATATAAAGATGATTATGAAGCAGCTGGTATTCCAATGTTGCCGGTTGTGGCACCAATTAAATCTGTTATCAATCAGATGTGGTTTCACTCACTTGCAATGGTAGTGGTCTCTTTACTAGTTATAGAAAGCGCCAAATTACCAATCTGGCTCGCAGTAATTACATTATTACTAATAATTGGCTGGAAGCGACAATTAATCAAGTTAACGAAGCAGCCATCTGAGGTTAATGCTGGGAAGTTATTCCAAGCATCGATCATTTTTCTCAGTATTTACTCTTTTTTGTTAGTACTTGGTGTATTACTTAAGTAGTTTTCACACCTAAAGATGGGATAATTTTGTCCATGTCCTCCCCACTAGCACTTGATGTTGCCGATTTATCCAAAAAATATGGTGATCGTATGGCGCTTTCACATGCAAATTTTGAAGTGCCAATGGGCAGCATCTGTGGATTTGTAGGGCCAAATGGTTCAGGAAAGACCACCACAATTCGAATGTTGCTGGGTTTAATTAAACCAACAACTGGTGGCGGTCATGTGTTAGGTGAATCAATTACTGAACCAGAAAAATATTTGCCACGGGTTGGAGCAATGATTGAAGGGCCAGCTTTTTACCCAGCACTTACCGGTCTGCAAAACTTAACTGTATTAGCTAAATTAGGTGGATTTGATGTCGACTCAATCCAAAAGTTACTTGAAATAGTTGGGCTGGCAGATCGCGGAGATTCAAAGTATAAAACCTATTCATTAGGGATGAAGCAAAGATTGGGAATTGCAGCTTCACTGCTTCCTAATCCAAAGTTATTAGTACTCGATGAGCCAACTAATGGTTTAGATCCAGCCGGAATTCAAGAAATCAGAAATTTACTTCGCAAATTAGCAGATTCTGGCACCACAGTCTTCGTCTCATCTCACCTACTTTCAGAGATAGAGATGATTTCTGATCACCTAGTGATGCTTAGATTAGGAAAGGTAATTTTCTCTGGCAAAACTTCAGAGTTGTTAGCAAAGCAATTACCAGTGATTGTGGCTAAACCATCAAATAAAGATGATTTAGACAAACTAGTCAAGATTGCTAAAGATAATGGTCATGATGCAAAGATAGTTGATCAGAATGTGCATGTAATTGGCGCGGCTGATTATTCAGCTCAATTTAACAAATCAGCTTTTGATGCCGGAATAATTTTAGAGTCCCTCACTCCTATTCGCCCCTCACTTGAGGATACATTCTTTGAAATGACGGGTGATTGATATGTGGAATGTATTTAGAGCAGAGCTAACAAAATTACGCCGGCCATCTCTATCACTTTCAACAATTGCAGCAGTTACTTTTGTGGTGGGGCTAGTTACATCACTTTTGTTTTTATTAGTTGACTCACCGGAGGGAAACGGTGAGCGTGGGGTGAGAATCGGCAGAGAGGTCTTATCACTACCCGATGGCTTATCTATTGGTTTTAGTAACTCAGCAGGGTTATTGGGAATAGTGGCACTTTGTATCTTTGCTGCCCAAACCGCGCAGGAGTACACCTATGGCACCTTGCGCAATTTATTGGTACGCCAGCCATCTCGAATGAAGATATTAATTGGCAAATTAGTAGCGATGAAATTATTTGCAATTGCAATGGTGACACTTGCTGCAATCGTATCTATTGCACTTTCCTATCTATTCGCTGGCGTTAAAGATGTGTCAACTGTTGCTTGGTCAACTAGTGATGCACAAACAGCTGTGCTGCGCACCTTTATTAATGTTTTAATAGCAACCATCGGCTACGGAATCTTTGGCATGATCCTAGGTTTACTCTTTAGATCTCCAATATCTGCAATATCTATCGGCGTGATCTGGAATTTAATTATCGAGGGGTTACTATCGGCTTTTATAACAAATATTGATAAGTACTTTCCTGGCCAACTCTTATCAATTGTCGCCCAGGGTGGCAATGATCGAATCTCCTATCAATACTCACTACTCACCTCCTACGGTTTCTTAGTCGCCGCGTTTATAATTGTGGCTGTCCTATTTAAAAAGCGAGATGTGGCAAATTAATGAATAGAAAACTAATCAC
>SHVD01000010.1 GCA_009691185.1 Candidatus Nanopelagicaceae bacterium
GATCTGAGAGAATAAGGCAATAAATATCGGTTTACAGATTATGACTGGAGATTAAGGTGCTTCGTTGGTTAACAGCAGGAGAATCCCACGGGCCTGCACTCTCTGCAATCATTGAAGGAATTCCAGCTCATGTTTTGGTGTCCAGCAAAGAGATTGATGCAGATCTATCCAGACGTCGACTAGGTTTTGGTCGAGGTGCGCGCCAAAATTTTGAGGCAGACAAAATTACAATCACTGGTGGTATTCGCCATGGAATCACACAAGGTGGTCCGATTGCCATACAGATAGCGAACTCAGAATGGCCAAGGTGGGAAAAGATTATGAGTGCTGATCCAGTTCCTGAAGCAGATATTAAGGATCTAGCTAGAAATACACCACTGACTAGGCCAAGACCAGGACATGCTGATTTAGTTGGTATGCAAAAATTTAATTTTTCGGATGCCAGGCCAATTTTAGAACGAGCAAGTGCCCGAGAAACGGCAGCTAGAGTTGCTTTGGGCGCTGTTGCGAGAGCTTTCCTCAAGCAAAGTGTGGGTGTTGAATTGTTAAGCCATGTAGTTTCAATCGGAGAAGTTTCAGTTCCAGATGGTTACAAGCTTCCGACCATGAGTGACAGAGCAAGAATTGATGAAGATCCAGTGCGTTGTGCAGATGCAAAAACCAGTGCAGCAATTGTGAAGGAAATCGAGGCAGCGCATAAAGATGGCGATACTTTGGGTGGTGTTGTGGAGGTATTGGCTTACAACTTGCCACCAGGACTTGGTTCTTACACTCAATGGGACAAGAGATTAGATGCACGATTGGCTGGTGCGCTGATGGGTATTCAGGCGATAAAAGGTGTTGAGCTAGGTGATGGATTTCAAACTGCAAAGCGCAGAGGTTCAGTAGCTCATGACGAGATTGAAAAGAATGCAAAAGGTGAAATCACTCGTCGTACTGATCGTGCAGGTGGTACTGAGGGTGGAATAAGCACCGGACAAGTATTGCGGGTTAAGGTTGCAATGAAACCAATATCAACAGTTCCAAAAGCTTTGGATACCATCGATGTATCAACGGGTGAGGCTGCAAAAGCAATAAACCAAAGATCTGATGTTTGCGCGGTACCAGCCTCAGGAATTGTTGCAGAAGCTATGACTGCTTTGGTGCTTGCTGATGCTGTGTTGGAGAAGTTTGGTGGCGATAGTGTTCAAGAAACAAAACGCAACTTCGAAAACTATATGAAGAGCCTTGAAATCAAGTAATGTTAAAGAAAATTGTCCTAATAGGACCGCCTGGTGCTGGTAAATCAAGTATCGGAAAAGCGTTGGCAAGGCAGCTTAGTATGGATTTTATTGATAGCGATAATGAGATAGCGAAAGTAGCAAAGAAGAAAATAGCAGATATCTTTGTTGATGATGGAGAAGCAGTATTTCGCAAAATGGAGGTTGAGATGGTGAGCAGATTACTCAATGATTTTTCAGGCGTAATCGCACTCGGGGGAGGGGCTCCTATCAATCCCGAAATTCAAAATCAATTGCAGATTGCTGATTTTTCAATTGTATTTATTGATGTATCTATCTCGCAAGCTGCTAACCGAATCGGCTTTAACAAAGATCGCCCGTTGTTGTTGATTAATCCCCGGCAGCAGTGGATGAGTCTAATGAAGGAACGCAGACCAATTTATGAGAAATTGGCAACTCAAACTGTTTCTTCAGATGGTCAAAAGCCTGCAGAGGTTGCAAAAATCATAAGCGATAAATTGAAAGCAAAATTATGAAGAGTATTAATGTAAAAGCTGAGAAAAATTATCAAGTTAAGGTGGGAGTTGACTTCGCCACAGAAATAGCAGAAATCTTAAAGCATCACAATAAAGTATTTCTAATTGCACCCTCCTCGCTACTTAAAAAATTTAAGATTAAGGAGAGTAGAAATTTAAGCATCTTCTCCACCCCTGAGGGAGAAAATCAGAAAACTCTAACTACCTTAGATCGAGTATGGACGAAATGTGCTGCAATTGGGATTAAACGCGGTGATGCGATCATTGGATTTGGTGGAGGAGCTACAACTGACCTTGCGGGCTTTGCTGCCGCTACATGGCTTCGCGGCATCTCTTGGTATGCATTTCCGACATCACTTGCTGGGATGGTTGATGCAGCAGTAGGTGGAAAAACTGGGATCAATGCCAAATCGGGCAAGAATTTGATTGGATCTTTTTATTCACCCTCAGAAGTACTTATAGATACAAATTTCTTAGGAAAATTATCAGCCAGGGATCTATCAGCAGGCATGGCAGAGGTAATTAAATGTGGATTTATATCAGATTATAAGATATTAAATTTAGTGCAAGATGAGTTCCTCGATTATGAAGAGCTTATCTACAGGTCAATTCAAGTAAAAGCCTACGTAGTCTCAAAGGATTTCAAGGAAAGCAATCTGCGCGAAATCCTGAATTATGGGCACACCCTTGGCCACGCGATTGAAAAGGATAGCTCCTATAAATTACGTCACGGTGAAGCGGTAAGTATTGGCATGGTTTTTGCAGCTGAATTAAGCCGTGATTTAGCAAATCTTTCAGATGATGCTGTATTAATGCATCGAGAAATATTACAAAATTTCAATTTGCCAATTACCTATCCTAAAAAAAGATGGCCTCGACTCTTGCAAGCAGTTTCAAAGGATAAAAAAGTTAAGCAAACTAAGTTACGCTTTATTGGCATTAGCAAGATTGGTAAACCAGTCTGGTTTGAAGATGTTTCACCGACACATCTATCTAAGGTTTATGAGAGAATTAGCTCATGAAAATTCTCATTTTAAATGGTCCTAACCTTTCAAGATTGGACCTGAGAGAACAAAAACATTATGGAGATATGGATTACCCACAACTGAAAAAAGCCATCGAAGAAAAGGCTAAATCGTTGGGCATGGATGTAGAGATCAAGCAAAGTGATAGTGAGAGTGAATTAATATCTTGGATTCATGAGGCTGCTGATAAGAAACAACCATTAATTTTCAATCCTGCCGCCTTCACGCACTATTCATATGCGATAAGGGATGCAGTAACCATGCTCACTGCGCCAGTTATTGAGGTTCATCTTTCGAATCCTTTGTCGAGAGAGGAGTTTCGGCATACCTCAGTAATCAGTGGGGTAGTGAAAGGATCTATCGCGGGATTTGGGGTTCAAAGTTATCACCTGGCGCTTATTGCAATGCAAAAGTTGGTTGGTTAACAAGGTAGGATTTGGTAGTAAATTTTAAGTAATCTTTCAATTGAGCATAGCGAATAGGAAAAAATGGCAACAACAAATGATTTAAAAAACGGCATGACCTTAAATCTTGATGGTCAATTATGGAATGTTATTGAATTCCAACATGTAAAGCCGGGGAAAGGTGGTGCATTTGTGCGCACCAAGATGAGATCTGTAATGTCTGGAAAAGTTGTTGAAAAAACATTTAACGCTGGGATTAAAGTTGAAGTGGCGTCAGTTGAAAAACGAGATATGCAGTATCTATATCGTGACGGTGAAGATTTCATGTTCATGGATTCAACTAATTATGATCAAATTAGGATAAGTAAACAAACAGTAGGTGAGGCAGTGGATTATTTGTTGGAAAATGCTGATGCAATTGTGGCAATGCATGAAGGCAATCCGTTATTTATTGAGCTGCCAGCTTCGGTCGAATTAATAATTACTTATACCGAACCAGGGTTGCAAGGTGATCGCTCTTCAGGTGGCACAAAGCCAGCAACTGTTGAAACAGGGATAACGATCCAAGTCCCATTATTTATAAAGCAGGATGAAAAAGTTTTAGTAGACACTCGAACTGGTGCCTATCTAGGACGCGCAAACTAATAATGTCTGCCCGAAGTAAGGCTCGTAAGCGGGCATTGGATTTCCTCTATGAGGGGGATATCAAGAGAACTGACGCGGCAGAACTTTTCAAAACGAGAGGTGCTGCTGAACTATCCCAAGAGCCATATGTACTGGTCTTACTAGCGGGGGTAGCTGAGCACATAAATAAGATAGATGAATTAATAATTACCTACGCCCAAGGTTGGGATATGGATCGAATGCCACCGATTGATCGAAATATTCTTCGAATCGCGATTTATGAAATTCTTTGGGAGAGCGCAGTGGATCTACAGGTTGCATGTGATGAAGCTGTTGAACTGGCAAAATTATTATCTACCGATGAATCCTCAAGTTATATAAATGGTGTCCTAGGAAGAATTATTAAGCTTAAGGATTCAATCGCTATTTAGGCGTTAAGCAAATCCGCCTCTGCTAAGTAATCAAGTGTTGTTGATTCATCAATACCAAGTAAGAGGGCTAGGAACTGTAGATCATTTGCCCTTATGGTTAGAAGTTGACCGTTCCAGTCTTTACGGCGATCACTTATAGATTTAGTGAACTTGCGAAGGTTTTGTGCAGTTGATCCCTCATCCTGGCTTAACTTATGAAGATTTAAGCTTAAGCTTCTGGCAACCACCTGGGGTGAAGAGTCTGGGAACAACTCAGTTATGGGCACTTGATAGAACTCCATTAGTAATATTGCTTTTTTCAGAGAGATTGCTCGATCAGCTCTTTCATATGAACCGATCACAACCGCCTTCCACTTTCCATTTGAGTGACGCTCTACATCTTGCAAGCTCCACCCTTTTGATTTTCTGATTACTCTTAAGCGATCTGCTGGGTTGTTTTTATTCATCTGCGCAGGGTAGCCACACCAGGATTTTGGTGATTTTATTATCCACAGAGTCTCTGCTAATATACGGCGATTCCTTTAACGATCCGTCCAGAGAGGCGGCGAAGGAGAAGTAAATGGGTATATTGCTATCTAGCGCAGACATTGATCGCGCAATCAAACGTATTTCACATGAAATTCTTGAACATAATCAAGGGATAAATAATTTAGTTTTAATGGGAATTCCCACTAGAGGGGCATACCTTGCTGATCGTATTGCTGCTTTTATCGGTGAGATCGAGGGCGCAGTTGCAGTAGGTGTTTTAGATATCACTCTGCATAGAGATGATCTCCGACTTAGGCCACCAAAACCCTTACTTCCTACAAAACTGCCACCTGGTGGAATCGAAGGCAAAGATCTAGTTCTAGTTGATGATGTTTTATTCTCAGGTAGAACAATCCGAGCTGCACTTGATGCGATCGGTGAGTTGGGTAGACCAAAGAGTGTTCAACTGGCGGTTTTGGTTGATCGGGGCCATAGGCAACTGCCGATACGTGCAGATTATGTTGGCAAGAATATACCAACTTCAATTAATGAGAGCGTAAAGGTGCACTTGTCGGAGTATGACGAGGAAGATCTTGTGGAGCTGATCAAATGATCTCCGGTCACCTACTTTCAGCTGCGGATCTATCAAAGGAGCAGGCCTTAAATCTGCTGGCCACAGCAAAGGAATTGGCGCAGATCACTGATGGTCCAAACAAGAAACTTCCAACTTTGCGTGGCAAAACGATTGTCAATCTATTTTTTGAGGATTCAACCAGAACGCGAATAAGTTTTGAAACAGCAGCAAAACGTTTATCTGCAGATGTAATTAACTTTTCGGCTAAAGGTTCATCAGTTAGTAAGGGTGAAAGTTTGAAAGACACCGCCCAAACCCTGCAAGCAATGGGCGCGGATGCGGTTGTAATCAGGCATGGCAGCTCTGGTGCAGCTAAGAGATTAGCTGATACGCAGTGGATACAAGCGGCGGTGATAAATGCTGGAGATGGAACACATGAGCATCCAACTCAAGCTTTGCTAGATGCTTTCACCATAAAGCAGCATCTAAGGCCGGGTTCAAAAGATTTATCGGGAATTAAAGTATTGATTGTGGGAGACATCCTTCACTCAAGAGTTGCAAGAAGTAATATTTTGCTGCTTACCAAACTTGGTGCAGAACTAACCTTAGTGGCTCCGCCAACTTTATTACCGGTTGGAGTTTCAGATTGGCCAGTCAAGGTTTCCTATGATTTTGATAGTGAAATTTCTAAGTGTGATGTAGTTATGATGCTTCGGATTCAGTTAGAGCGTATGGCGGATTCATTCTTCCCATCCGCCCAGGAGTACTCACGTAGATATGGTTTAAATTCTGCTCGACTCTCCAAGTTGGCGAAAAATGCCATAGTTATGCACCCAGGACCAATGAATCGGGGATTAGAGATTTCAGCGGAAAGCGCCGACGATCTTAAATCAGTAATTATTGACCAAGTGAAGAACGGTGTAGCGGTAAGAATGGCTGTCCTTTATGAATTACTTGGTGGCGCCCCGTTGGGAGATAGCAAATGATTAATATCATTAATGCAAAACTAGCAAATGGCGATGTGGTTGATGTGCAGATTAACGGTGAATTAATTAGCAAGGTTAGTACGGCAGCAGGAACCAAAATAAAAAAGGCTATCGATGCCACCGGCAAGATGCTTCTTCCTGGTTTAGTTGATTTACACACTCATTTGCGTGAACCGGGACAGGAAGATGCTGAAACAGTATTAACTGGATCAAAATCTGCAGCGGCAGGTGGCTTCACCGCTATCTCTTCAATGGCAAACACAAATCCAGTAGCTGATACAGCCGGTGTTGTGGAGCAGATTTATCGTTTGGGTAAGGCGGCTGGATTATGCGATGTGAATCCAATTGGCGCAGTAACCAAGGGATTAGATGGTGAGAAATTATCTGAAATTGGTGCAATGGCTGATTCGATCGCCAAGGTAAGAATATTTAGTGATGACGGAAAATGTGTATCAGATCCATTAATCATGCGCAGAGCACTTGAATATGTAAAAACCTTTAATGGGATTATTGCTCAGCACGCACAGGAGCCACGTCTAACCGTTGACGCACAGATGAATGAAGGAAGTGTTTCAGCTCGGATTGGCTTAAAAGGTTGGCCAGCGATTGCCGAAGAGGCGATTATTGCCAGAGACATTCTGCTAGCCGAACATGTGCAATCACGATTACATATTTGTCATGTAACAACCGCTGGGGGGGTGGATCTTATTAGGTGGGCCAAAGCACGTGGGATACAAGTCACAGCAGAAGTCACGCCACATCACCTTCTGCTCACCGATGATTTAGTTGAAAATTATGATCCAATTTACAAGGTTAACCCACCACTTAGAACTCAAAAGGATGTAATGGCATTGCGTGAAGGATTGGCTGAAGGAATCATTGATATTGTGGCAACTGATCACGCACCGCACCCCACAGAGGACAAGGATTGTGAATGGCATTCAGCAGCTTTCGGCATGGTTGGTCTTGAAACTGCATTGTCGGTAGTAGTCAAAACTATGATCGAAAGTAAATTGATGAGTTGGTCTGATCTGGTTAATCGGATGTCGATTAAACCAGCAAAAATCGCTGGCTACCAACAACAGGGGCAAGAGATTGCAGCGAATCAGCCAGCAAATTTAATATTGATAGATCCAGCCGCTACTTGGCAGGTTAATCCAAAGAGTTTGCATTCAAAGAGTAAGAACACCCCTTTTGGTGGAATGGAGTTACCAACAACTGTTATTGATGTCTTCTATAACGGCAAACAGGTGGTAGCAAACCGAAAATTAGTAGATCAAGAATGAGAAATTAATGATCAGACGCTCACCTGCATATCTAGTCTTAGATGATGGCCGGATTTTTGAAGGATTCTCTTGGGCAAAAAGTGGTGAGGCTTTTGGCGAGGCTGTGTTTTCAACTGGTATGACCGGGTATCAGGAGACATTAACTGATCCCTCCTATCACAAGCAGATAGTGATTATGACTGCTCCGCATGTGGGTAATACTGGAGTTAATACCGCAGATAAGGAATCAGAAAAGATCTGGGTTTCAGGCTTTGTGGTGCGAAATCCATCTCCAATTGCTAGTAACTGGCGAAGTGAGAAAACTTTGGAACAAGAGTTGATTGATGCTCAAGTTGTAGGAATTCAAGGTGTGGATACCAGGGCGATTACTCGACACTTAAGAGATCGTGGTGTGATGCGAGTGGGTATTTTTAGTGATACAACTCTTACAAAAGATGAGATGGTAATTAAGGTTAGACAAGCACCAGTAATGAGTGGCGCATTTCTCGCAGCAGATGTAACGACAAGAGAACCTTACATAGTGAATCCTCCAAAAGGAGTTGCTACAAGATTTAAGGTGGCAGCTATTGATCTTGGCATAAAGTCAGCTACACCACGGGCGATGTCTAATCTAGGTATTCAGGTTCATGTCCTGCCACTAGATACCACCTTTGAACAAATTAAATCCTTATCACCTGATGGAGTGTTTCTTTCCAACGGGCCAGGTGATCCTTCAACTATGACAGCAGTTGTTGAATTAGTTCGCCAAGTATTACAGGAGGAGATACCATTTTTTGGAATCTGCTTTGGCCATCAAATATTAGGTAGAGCACTAGGTTTTGAAACTTATAAATTACCATTTGGACACAGGGGCATCAATCAGCCGGTAATCGATTTAACAACTGGGAAAGTTGAGATCACTGCCCAAAATCATGGCTTCGCTGTCTCTGCGCCTAAGGATCATGACTTCAATACTGTCTATGGAAATGGGCGAGTAACTCATATTTCATTAAATGATTCAGTGGTTGAGGGTATGGAATTAATCTCAGTACCGGCTTTTTCTGTTCAATACCACCCAGAATCATGTGCTGGACCACATGATGCATCATATTTATTTCAAAGATTTGTAGATTTAATGCAAGCACCAAAACTAGGCTTTAAGGAAAACAATGCCTAGAGATAAATCAATCGAAAGTGTCTTGGTAATAGGCAGTGGTCCGATTGTAATTGGTCAAGCTTGTGAGTTTGATTATTCTGGAACACAAGCTTGTCGAGTTTTACGTGCTGAGGGAATTAGAGTAATTTTGATTAACTCTAATCCGGCAACAATTATGACTGATCCAGAGTTTGCAGATGCTACATACATCGAACCAATAACACCTGAAGTAATCGAAAAAATTTTAGAAAAAGAAAGACCTAGCGCTGTTTTAGCAACATTGGGGGGTCAGACCGCACTTAATGCTGCAATGGCACTTCATGAACGTGGTGCATTTGAAAAATACGGCGCCAAGTTAATTGGTGCAGATGTAAATGCCATAAAGCGTGGTGAGGATCGTGAAGTATTCAAAAAAATAGTGGAAACAATTGGTGGACAATCAGCACGATCTAAAATATGTCATTCAATGCAAGAGTGTCTGGTAGCTGCACTAGATTTGAAATATCCAGTGGTAGTGCGACCATCTTTTACCATGGGTGGGCTTGGATCTGGAATTGCCTACAACGAATCTGATCTACAACAGATAGCAGGAGCAGGTTTACGTCATAGTCCAACAACAGAAGTTTTACTGGAAGAGTCAATTATCGGTTGGAAAGAGTATGAGCTCGAGGTGATGCGAGATCATAATGACAACGTAGTGATTGTTTGCAGTATTGAAAGTGTTGATCCAATGGGTGTTCATACTGGTGATTCAATTACGGTGGCCCCAGCCATGACCTTAACCGATGTTGAGTATCAAAAATTGCGTGATCTTTCGATTGCGATTATTCGCGAGGTTGGCGTCGCCACCGGCGGCTGTAATATTCAATTTGCAGTTAATCCACTTGATGGTCGGATAATTGTTATCGAGATGAATCCCCGCGTCTCACGTTCATCAGCTCTCGCTTCAAAAGCTACTGGATTTCCAATAGCAAAGATTGCAACAAAATTGGCCATAGGTTATTCATTAGATGAGATTGATAATGACATTACCAAGTCAACTCCAGCATCATTTGAACCAGCACTTGATTATGTCGTAGTCAAAGTTCCAAGGTTTGCCTTTGAAAAATTTCCTGAGGCTGATGTTCGCTTAACAACGAGTATGAAAAGTGTTGGCGAAGTAATGGCGATTGGTAGAAGTTTCCCAGAGGCACTGCAAAAAGCGCTGCGATCATTAGAAAAGGTGGGAGCAACTTTCACATGGCAGCAGATGAACAAGGATGATCTGCTGCAAAAAATTCAAATTCCAACTGAGTTTAGATTGCAGCAAGTCCAGATGGCGATGGCGAATGGCGCAACAATGGATGAAGTTTACCAAGCCACTAAAATTGATCCATGGTTTTTAGAACAGATTAATCAGATAAATCACCAAGCTGATATCGTTTCAAAATCTGATGAACTGAGTAAGAATCTTCTTAGGGCTTCAAAAATGATGGGATTTTCAGATGCACAAATAGCAGATCTGCGTAATACAGAAGAGAGCCAAGTGAAAATTGCGAGAGATAATTTCAAGTTGCATCCAGTGTATAAAACAGTAGACACCTGCGCTGGTGAGTTTGCAGCGCTAACTCCTTACTACTACTCCGCTTATGATGAAGAGAGTGAGGTACTTCCCAGAAGCAAAACAGCGGTAATTATTTTAGGAAGTGGACCCAATCGAATAGGTCAAGGAATTGAGTTTGATTACTCATGTGTGCACGCCTCATTTGCTTTGCGAGAGGCCGGGTATGAAACAATCATGATCAACTGCAATCCTGAAACCGTGTCGACTGATTACGACACTTCAGATAGATTATATTTTGAACCATTAACTTTGGAAGATGTTTTAGAGGTAATTGCTGTTGAATATGCTGCTGGTCCAGTATTAGGTGTCATCGCACAACTTGGTGGCCAAACTCCATTAGGTCTAGCACGTGGTTTATTAGAGGCCGGCATACCAATATTGGGAACTTCACCTGACGCTATTGATTTAGCTGAAGAGCGTGGAGCATTTGGAGAATTACTCAAAGCAAATAATTTATCAGCTCCAAAATTTGGCATGGCGAATTCATATGATGAATCAGCAAAAATTGCTGCTGGCATTGGTTATCCAGTTTTGGTTAGACCTTCATATGTATTAGGCGGCCGGGGTATGGAAATTGTTTATGACGAGGAGTCTCTGCGTGGGTTTATTGAAAAGGCAACAGCAATCACCCCAAATCACCCAGTGCTTATTGATAAGTTTCTTGATGACGCAATTGAGATTGATGTTGATGCTTTATATGATGGGGATGAGTTGTACTTAGCAGGTGTGATGGAGCATATCGAAGAGGCAGGGGTACATTCGGGTGATTCTGCTTGCGTGCTACCGAGTACATCCTTAGATAAAGATTTGCTATCTGAGATCAGGCAAGCGACAGAGAAAATTGCAAAAGATGTAGGAGTTAGAGGTCTGATAAACATCCAATTTGCGGTCACCCTAAACCCGCAGAAGTTGTATGTTTTAGAAGCCAATCCAAGAGCATCTCGGACCGTGCCATTTGTGGCAAAAGCAACTGGGGTTCCCCTCGCAAAGGCAGCAGCGTTAATTGCAACTGGAAAACATATAGCTGATCTGCGAAAAGATAAGATTCTACCTGCTGCTGGTGATGGTAAACCAAATGGAGTGTCGGTAAAAGAAGCGGTATTGCCTTTTAATAGATTTAGGAGAGTTGATGGTACCGGAGTGGATACGGTTCTAGGTCCAGAGATGAAGTCAACTGGTGAGGTGATGGGAATAGCAAATAATTTCGGTTTAGCATTTGCTAAAAGTCAGACCGCATCATTTGGTCCGCTACCTAAGTCTGGTTCTGTTTTTATCTCGCTATCGCAGAAAGATAAGGAGCACGGTTGGGGAGCAGCTCGCGATCTGCACCAGATTGGTTTTAAGATCTATACCACCGCAGGTACACACAAATTCTTGCAAGACAAAGGTATCCCTTCTGAAAAAGTTAGAAAGAATTCAGATCCAGCCTCAAATCAGCCGTCAGCTAGTGAAATAATTACACAGGGACTGGTGCAGCTGGTTATAAATACTCCACTGGGACGTGGTTCCAGGCAGGATGGTTTTTTAATTAGGACAGCAGCTGTATCTAGGTCAGTACCTTGCATCACTACAATACCGGGATTTAAAGCGGCGGTTGCTGGTATCAGTGCCTTACAAGATAGTGATTTTGCTATTAAGTCATTGCAAGAGTGGATGAGTTGATGAGCACACAAAAAATAAATAAGAGCGCCATGCAAATGCAGGCCGAAGTTATCAGCAATAAAAAGGCAGGACCCTACAACCATATTGTTTTTGCAGTTGGTGAAATGGCTGCAAATTCTAGGCCCGGCAATTTTGTCGCGATCTCAATTGGTGGTGAGGCCTCTTCATTAATTCTACGCAGAGCATTTGCCATCTATCGTGCGACCGATAAAGGCGTCATGGGAGGCAGCATTGAATTAGTGATTGCACCCTATGGGCAAGGCAGCAAATGGTTGTGTTCAAGGGATGTTGGAGATTTTGTTGATCTAGTTGGTCCACTTGGAACATCATTTGGAATTCCAACAACAAGTGCGAACACCATGTTGATTGGGGGTGGCTATGGGTCAGCACCACTTTTTGCGCTAGCAGAGGTATTGAAAAATCGGGGATGCAGAGTTGATATGGTTTTAGGTGCAAGCACTGCGAGTAAAATTTACGCACCGCTGGAAGGTAAACGTAGTGTCTCTTCTTTAACGCTAACCACTGATGATGGCAGTACGGGTTTACATGGGCAGATTAGTGAAGCTATCCCGCGACTTTTAAGAGAGTTTGGCACAGAGGTTATTTACTCATGTGGTCCGATGGGGATGCTTGCGGCAGTTGCAAAAATTGCTGATGAGTTTGATATTGCACATCAATGTGCCGTGGAAGAGGAAATGGCATGTGGAATTGGTGTTTGTATGACTTGCGTTGTACCCATTAAAGATCCAAGTGGTGTAAAGATGGTTAGAGCCTGTATTGACGGACCTGTGATGGATGGATCTCAGATCATCTGGGATAAAAAAGATGTATTGGATCAGTTATAAAATGAGCACGCTTGATTTTTCAACTAAAATTGGTAGCAAGAGATTCAATAATCCAATTTTTACTGCAAGCGGATGTGCTAGTTCAGGACAAGAGTTGGCCCAATTCTTTCCCTTAACCGAACTAGGTGCGATTGTTACAAAATCAATTATGACTAAACCCCGTACTGGCAGAGCAACTCCTCGTATGGCAGAAACTCCTAGCGGCATGCTTAATTCAATTGGATTACAAGGACCTGGTATCGATGCATTTTTGGAAAAGGATATCCCGTGGCTGGTTGAAAATAAGGTAAAGGTAATCGTCTCAATTGCAGGTGAAACTGTTGATGAGTATGGCGTTCTAGCTCGCAGATTAAGAGCAGTAGCAGGTATTAGTGCTGTAGAGGTAAATATTTCCTGCCCCAATGTGGAAAATCGCGGTCAGGTTTTTGCTTGTCATCCTGAAAGTGCGATAGCGGTTATTGAAGCTGTTAGAAGAAATATTGGAGGAGAGCTACCAATTGTTGCTAAATTATCACCAGATGTAACTGATATTGTTGCAATCGCTAGTTCAGTAATCAACGCTGGAGTTGATGGTTTAGCTTTAATTAATACTTTGCTTGGTATGGTGATTGACACAAATACTATGAAGCCCAAGCTTGCTGGAAAAACTGGTGGATTATCTGGACCGGCAATCAGGCCCGTTGCAGTGCGTGCAATTTTTCAAGTGCATCAAGCATTTCCGAACATTCCAATAGTTGGTATGGGTGGTGTATCGAATGGTCGTGATGCACTTGAACTAGTTTTGGCCGGAGCAAGTGCAGTTTCAATCGGAACTGCGAGTTTCTCCAATCCCACAGCTGCACTCTTTATCAAGAATGAATTGTCTGCTTTACTGACAGAAAAAGGATTTAGTGATTTTCGTGATGCTATCGGTTTTGCGCATCGGGGAGTTTAATGAAGCTACCAGTAATACTCGCACTTGATACAAAGGATATTACCCAAGCATCAGAGTGGATTAAAGCCAGTATTGAATCAATTGATCATTTTAAGATAGGGCTTGAGTTTTATTTAAAGCATGGCAAAGTCGGAATTGAAAGGCTGCGAGGCGAGAATGAATTTAATCTTTTTCTTGATCTAAAGTTGCACGATATACCTAACACTGTTAAAGGTGCGGTTGAATCAGTAGCAGTCCTATCGCCAAAGTTTTTATCAGTACACGCCTCCGGCGGCAGTAAAATGATTTCAGCAGCTAAGCAGGCACTTCCCAGTGGATCAATAACTGCAATTACAGTACTAACCTCATTTTCTGAAGAGGATTTTTCTACTTTAGGAATGGCTAAAAATATTTCAGAGACAGCAAAAAACTGGGGGGCTATGAGCCTTGCAGCTGGTGCTACCTCTTTGGTTTGCTCACCTTTTGAGGTTGCACAATTGCGTGCAATTGCTGGATCTGCAATCTTAATAACTCCGGGTGTAAGGGTGGAAGGTGATGATCTAGGTGACCAAGTTCGAGTAATGTCACCAAAAGATGCCATTAATGCTGGAGCAAATTTTGTTGTAATAGGTCGTTCGATTACGGGTGTTTGGGATGGCACTGATAAAAAAATGCGTAAAAAAATTGAACATATCGCAAATTCTTTGAGTTAACCATGTTGCCCCCACGGTTGAGTCGAAGGTCTAGGAGAAAAGCTGGTCAAGCCGCGGTGTCAGCTCGACAGGAGCGCGCAAAGGTAAAAGAGATGATTGCAAAAGGTGAGATTTTCTTTTTTGATCTATTCAAAGATGAGCGAAAATCTGTCTTACGCATGAAACTAATTGACCTGCTGCAATCTGTTCCAGGCATTGGTAAAACAAGGGCAGAAATTATTTTAGATAGAACCGGAATATCATATTCACGTAGAATTGGTGGGGTAGGACATAGGCAGATTGAACTACTACGACGGGAGTTTCTATTGATTAAGAACTCCCGCAAAAGCGGGGAACTCTTGGTTGTATCCGGGCCTAGTGGGGTTGGAAAAAGCACAATTACTAACAAGCTTCGCAGTGATGATCGGTTTTGGATATCAATCTCGGCAACTACAAGAGAGATAAGATCGGGTGAGCAAAACGGAGTGGATTACCATTTTGTTAGTGATGAGAAGTTTGATCAGATGATCACTAGAAATGATTTTTTAGAATGGGCTAGCTTTGCAGGTGCCAAATATGGGACTCCAAAAAAAGCGGTTGATGATGCATTGATGGATGGCAAAAATGTGATTCTAGAGATCGAATTAAATGGTGCTCGCCAGGTGCGCAAGAATTCAAAAAATGCGATATTGGTTTTCATCAAACCGCCCTCTTGGGAGGAGTTAACGGCCAGATTAATCAAGCGAGGGACAGAATCTGAGCAATCAACGCAAGCCCGTTTAGATCGAGCTAAAGAGGAGTTATTAGCCGCTTCTGAGTTTGATCATGTGGTGGTTAACCATCAAGTAGATCAATCGGTGGCTGAACTGGTATCTTTAGCCCTTCGCTAGACAATCATTCTTTAAAAAAAGGGGCACTACCGCATGAGCAATCAAGGCCTAGATGGAATTACTAATCCACCAATCGATGCGTTATTAGATAAGGCTGGATCGAAATATAGCTTGGTTCTTTATGCAGCCAAACGCGCCCGCCAAATTAATGCTTACTATTCACAACTTGGCGAAGGATTACTCGAATATGTTGGTCCACTGGTAGAAACTTATGTTCACGAAAAACCTCTATCCATTGCGCTTCGCGAAATCAATGATGGCTTGCTTACAATCGAAAATTTAGAGCCAAAGCAAACCCCTACAGCTGGCTAAATAATCACCATGTTCCCCCGTGGTCGAAAACTTCTACTAGGCATCTCTGGTGGAGTATCAGCTTATAAGTCATGTGACTTGCTTCGCAGATTACAAGAGCATGGTTTCATAGTTGATGTCGTGCCAACGGCTGCTAGTTTAAATTTTGTTGGCAAATCTACCTGGGAAGCCTTATCTGGTCGCAAAGTTGTTACAGATTTATGGAGTGATGTAGAAAATGTGCCTCATATTTCAATGGCGAAGGCTAATGACCTTATTGTTATAGCTCCGGCAACTGCAGACCTTATTGCCAAGCTCGCATCTGGCAGAGCAGATGACTTGCTGACAAACATTGTTTTGGCGTCCACTGCACCAAAAATATTGGTACCAGCAATGCACACTGAGATGTGGCTGAATTCAGCAACAGTGGCTAATGTTGAAATCTTGCGCAAGCGGGGATTTGTTGTAATAAATCCTGACGAAGGTCGAATGACTGGATCTGATGTTGGAGTTGGTCGTTACCCAGAAAGTGAACGGATAATCGCTGAGATAGATAAAGTAATAACTCAAACTGCAGACCTTATTGGGAAAAAGATTTTGATTACCGCAGGCGGAACCCGGGAACCAATTGATCCTATTCGATTCATTGGAAATCGATCCTCTGGAAAGCAAGGTTTCGCTCTGGCTATGGCCGCGGCTAGTAGGGGTGCACAAGTGCATTTAGTCATCGCCAACTCTGATCTACCCAATATCGATGGGATCACAACAACCGCAGTTGAAACTGCAGAAGAAATGGCTGCGATTCTAAATCTTGAATTTCCGCATTGCGATGCTTTAATAATGAGCGCAGCTGTCGCAGATGCAAAAGTAGTCAATTATTCAGAAGGTAAAATTAGGAAAGAATCTCTAGATAAAGTTGAATTGGCAAAGAATCCTGATATTTTGAAGTTACTCGCTCAAATCAAGCGCCCAGGACAAATAGTAGTTGGGTTCGCAGCCGAAACCTTATCTAGCTTAGATTCGTTGCAAAAGAGTGGACACGAAAAGTTGAGCAGCAAGAACTTGGATTTAATTTATGTAAATGATGTTTCAGATGGGGCTATTTTTGGGCAGGAAAATACAAAAGGAATTATCATTGATAATTCAAATAATGTGATCAAGGTTCCAGAAATAAGTAAGGACACGCTCGCTGACATATTGCTTGACCAATTAGTATCTAAGTTAGGTTGAGCCAATGAAGAATAGATTATTTACCTCTGAATCAGTCACTGAGGGACATCCAGATAAGATTGCAGATCAGATTTCTGACGCCATTCTCGACTCACTTCTCTCACAAGATGCTAAAAGTCGTGTGGCGGTTGAAACCTTAATAACCACCGGACAGGTTCATGTTGCTGGAGAGGTTACAACCGATGGTTATGCAGATGTGATGAGTATTGTTCGAGATACGGTCTTAGAAATTGGCTATGACTCATCAGATAAAGGCTTCGACGGAAATAGTTGTGGCGTTTCAATATCGATTGGTCAGCAATCTCAAGATATAGCACAAGGTGTTGATGATGCATTTGAAAGTCGTGTTTCGGCCTCGGATGATCCTTTGGATTTGCAAGGCGCTGGCGACCAGGGACTCATGTTTGGATATGCCTCAAATGAAACACCAGAGTTGATGCCATTACCAATTTCCTTAGCGCATAAATTAGCTCAGCAACTTACAAAAGTTCGTAAAGATGGCACTTTGCCATATCTGAGGCCGGATGGAAAAACGCAGGTGACTATTGAATATCAGGGTGATAAGGCAGTTGGATTGAACACCGTGGTTATTTCATCGCAACACGCCCCAGATATAGATTTGGAGAAGAAGTTAGCTCCAGAGATTAAAAAGTTTGTGGTTGATCCGGTTATTAGAGAGTTGTCTTTAGATACTTCATCTGTGAAATTGCTAATCAATCCAACTGGGCGTTTCGTAATTGGCGGGCCAATGGGAGATACTGGTTTGACTGGCCGTAAGATAATTGTGGATACATACGGAGGTATGGCAAGACATGGTGGTGGTGCTTTCTCTGGCAAAGATCCATCAAAGGTAGATCGTTCAGCTGCTTATGCAATGCGATGGGTGGCAAAAAATGTAGTAGCTGCTGGTTTAGCAGATCGGTGTGAAGTACAGGTTGCCTACGCTATTGGCAAGGCACAACCAGTGGGATTATTTGTGGAAACTTTTGGTACTGAAAAATTTGACCTGACCAAGATAGCGAATGCTGTCAAAGAGGTATTTGACTTGCGCCCAGCTGCGATTATTCGTGATTTGAATTTGCTACGACCTATTTACGCAAAAACCGCTGCCTATGGACACTTTGGTCGTGAACTACCTGATTTCACTTGGGAGAAAACTGATCGTGCAGCTGCACTTAAGGCGTTAGTAAAGTAATCAGTGGCTGCTCCACTAAAACTGAAGCGACAAAGTTCACCAAAACCTGCTAAACAAAATATTTCAGTCTCTCCAAATTTACCGATTGCTGCGGTATTAGTCGACACCCCGGTGTCATATTTAGAAGGTATTTACGATTATCTTGTACCTGAAACACTTGATGCGTTGGCGACTATTGGGACAAAAGTGATTGTTGAGTTTGGCAAGATTAACACCGAGGGATTGATTATCGCTAGAAAAAACAGTAGTGATCAACAAAAAAATATTAAAATGATCTCAAAATTGAATTCACCAAGCGGTTTACTAAGTCTGAGTGTGATCAAACATATTGAAGCGACTAGAGATCGATTTGGAGGTGGGATTTGGAATATCATTAAATCGGCTGTTCCGGCAAGAGTGCTCAAAGAGGAACATATTCAACGCCCATTAGTTGCTACGGCAAATATCCCGAAATACAGTTCACCTGATTTTAGAGATTTAATTGGTCGGTCCGATTACGATCAAATACAAAACAGCAGGAAACTTAAATGGGCGCTGAGTTTTCCGATTGGCATTAAGCCTGAATGGTTTCTAGCTGAATTCATTAAAATCCGGGCACAGATCAATCAGGTTTTATTGATAGTCCCAGATGAAAAAGACTTAACAAATTATTTCTCCATACTTTCTGAGTATTTTGGCGATGAGGTGATCGAACTTGGTTCACATCTAAATAAAAATGATCGATACCGAAATTATCTCAAAGCCACCCTCCAATCCAAGAGGGTGATAGTCACTTCAAGAAGCGGAGCTTTCACTGAGTTGCAGTCAGATTCCACCGTAATAGTGTTATCAGATCTTGATGAATCTCACTATGAACAGCATGCACCCGGATGGAACAGTAGGGATGTTTCATTACTCCGAGACAGCAGCACTTCAATAGTTTTCGCATCAGTCTCACATTCTTTAGAGATTGCAAGATTAGTTGAAATAGGATGGCTTGAAAGCAAAAAGTACGAAACTAAATCCGCCATCAAAATAGTAAGCGGCATGAATAACTCCTCTTCAATTCTCACAATTAAAAAAGGGTTAGAGCAGGGCAATGTGCTGGTATCTGTATCTGACAAGGGGTATGCAAATCTTTTTCTTTGTTCAAAATGTCGGAATGCTGCTAATTGTGAATGTGGCGGCAAATTGCAGATCGCTACCCAAACTAGGACTCCAACTTGTTATCTATGCCAAAAAGTTTATAAGGATTGGAAATGCATTTATTGTGGGGACAATAGGCCATTTGTGATTGCTAAAGGAATAGATAGAACTGCAGAGGAGATTGGTAGAGCATTGCCTAAAGCATCTATTTTAGTTTCTTCAGGCAATAAACAAATGCGGAGTTTGCCTAGAGGCAATCATGTTGTATTTGCTACTACGGGATCTGAACCTAATGACATTTTCACCGCTGTAGTGATGTTAGATGGTGAAAAGATCTTTAATAGAGCCTCCCTTAGGGCTGAGGAAAAAGCCAAATTTTCCTGGTTTTATTTACTAAGTAAGGCAAAACCTAACTCTGAGGTATATCTCTCGTTGCCCAATCATCATCCAGTAGTTCAAGCAATATTGCGAAATGAATCACGACATGGCGTGTCAGAGGATTTGATTAATCGAGAAAAGGCGAAATTGCCACCGTTTTACAGAATTGCTGTGGTAACCGGGGATAAGTTTGAAATTTCGAAATTTTCTGAAAATCTTAAAAGTAGTAGCAGCTTTGAGGTGACCGGACCGACATCCATTGACGGTGCACAAAGCAAAGTGCTGATCCGTGCCACTTTGCAACAGGGGCCAATGTTGGTGGACCTGTTAGATGACATTACGAAAATTCAGGGAGTCAAAGGGAGAAAAATATTCAATATTCGGTTCGACCCATTTGATCTATAGCCTTTGATACTTAAAGTATCATTGTCTTATGGCTATTCAACCTATTAGATTTTTTGGAGACCCTGTTTTGGTCACACCAGCTTCTGCTGTTGTTGACTTTGATAAGGAACTACGCCAGCTTGTCGCTGACCTCACAGAGAGTATGCAAGCAGCTCCTGGTGCGGGTTTAGCAGCACCGCAAATTGGTGTTCCCTTAAGGGTTTTTGTTTGGGATATAAATGACGAGTTAGGTCATTTAATCAATCCATCACTGGATCTAAGTAGTGAGATGCAAGACGGTGAAGAGGGGTGCTTGTCATTTCCTAATCTCACCTATGAAACTCCTCGAGCATCTAGAGCTGTTGCAAAAGGTTTCAATATGTATGGTGAGCCGATCATCGTCGAAGGTACTGAGTTGTTAGCAAGATGTTTGCAACATGAAACGGATCACCTCGATGGTGTTTTGTTTATTGATCGCATGGAATCAGAACAACGCAAGCTTGCAATGAAAGAAATTCGAGAGTCAGAATGGTTTGGACTTGCTTCTGCCGATGGGAACTCACCGACTATTAAGGTTTCACCTCACTCCACCTTCGGGCTGGGTTTGTAAGAATTGAAGATAATCATTGCTTCATCTTCTCCGGTTGCCATACCTCTTATTTTGGAATTAGAAAAAGCAGCAACTCATAAGTTATCTGCATTGATAACTAATCCAGACAAGGCAACCGGCCGAGGCCAGCAGATAGAGCCGAATGAATTGGCGGCCTGGTGTCAGGAAAAGAACTTAAAGGTTTTCAAACCGGAAAATCCAGAGGAATTATCACAGGTGGTTTCTGATGTGGAGGCAGATCTGGCAATTACTATCGCCTATGGGCATCTGATTCCAGAGGAGATGCTACAAAAGAATAGATACGGGTGGCTCAATGTTCACTTCTCGCTATTACCCAAATGGCGTGGTGCTACACCGGTACAGCATTCAATTCTTAATGGTGAGAAATCAACTGGAATAAGTATTTTCAAACTAGATAAGGGTATGGATTCTGGTCCCATTTATTTAACTCAGTCAGTAGATATCTCCGATTCAGATTCTACGGAGAGTTTACTGAAGCAAATGAGTGTTATTGGAGCAAAGCTTACTTTAGAAGCGGTCGCACTTGTCGAGAGGGGAGTTGCTCCTACTGCACAAGAATTAGATGGTATTAGTTTTGCTCCTAAATTGAGTAAAGAAGATGGGAGACTGAATTGGAATCAAAATGTAAGTAGTATTTTGAATCGCTATCGAGCATTGTCACAAAATCCTGGAGTTTGGAGCAACCTAGGGCAGATGCGGATTAAGATAGATGCAATGCGAATTTCATACACCTCGCAGGAAATCAAGCCTGGTGAGATTTTAATTCATCAAGAGAAGATGTTTGTTGGTGCTAAGAACGGTGTAATTGAGATTGAGCGATTAACTCCAGCAGGGCGAAATCAAATGAGCGCTGCTGAATACTCACGAGGATTACCATTAAAGAATGGTTTATCTTTTGGGTAAGCCAAATCCAGTTCCCTCGAGGCTGGTTGCCTATGAATTAATTACCCAAGTAAATCGTCAAGGTGCCTATGCGAATATAAGACTTCCTGAATTATTGATTAAAACTAAAATGAATTTGGCCGACAAAGCATTCACTACTGAATTGGCTTATGGAACCTTACGGATGCAAGCTCGGCATGATTACATTGCCTCAAAATTCATTGATAGATCTTTTGGTGAGTTGGATGAGAAGATTATTGATTTATTACGAATGGGGATACACCAAATCACTCAGATGCGGGTTGCAGATCATGCTGCAGTTTCAGAAACTGTGGAGGTTGCCAAATTAGTAGCGGGTGAATCAAAGGCATCATATGTGAATGCCATCCTGCGAAAAGTATCTGCAGACTCAAATGATTTACCGGAGATCAATGATTTTCCTACATTGCGTAGATTATCGATTCAATATAGCCACCCTGAATGGATAATTTCATCCTTCTTTGATCAACTTAAAGATTGGCATGAGGTTGAGTTGTTTCTTGCAGCAAATAACACTCCGGCAGCTCCAGATGTTATTGCTTGGCCAGGAAAATCTACTGTTGATGAGCTGTCCACTCTCGGAGCCACTCCTATACCTGGTTATGTTAATGGGGTGAAACTTCTTGGGATTCCCATGGATTTTCCGCCAATTATTGAACGTCGAGCTGGCGTGCAAGATCGTGGTTCGCAATTAGTTGTGGAAAATTTTTTAGCCACCTTTAAGCCGGGTTTGTCGTGGCTTGATATGTGTGCTGGGCCAGGAGGCAAAGCCGCGTATCTTTATAACGCCTTAATGAGTATGGATCCATCTGCGAACTTCTTAGCAAATGAACCAACATCTCATCGTGCTGAATTGGTAAAAAGAGTGGTTAATAATCAGCAGGTTGTTTTGTTTGATGCCACTGTGCCCAGTAATTTTGAACAAAAATTTGATCGAATTTTGATTGATGCGCCTTGTACAGGATTAGGAGCCTTGCGTCGAAGACCAGAGGCTAGATGGCGAAAGTCGCTGCAGGATTTGAAGGAGTTGGTACTTCTACAAAAGCAATTACTTGCTAGTGCTTATCAGCTTTTATCACCGAATGGAGTTATAGCTTATGTAACCTGTTCACCCCATTTGGCCGAAACTAAAGGACAAGTTATAGATTTCCTATCGGCGCATGCGGATATGAACATAATTCCCATGGGCAATCTCGATTTAGCACACAAAGACGGTATTTTATCCGATGGCACGGTCCAGCTCTGGACTCACCATAATCAATCCGATGCTATGTTCATGGCAATATTCGAGAAAGTTGGTTAAATAACCTATGGCCAACACGGTTTTTATCGCCCCAAGTATATTAAATGCAAATTTTAATGATTTGGAGAATGAAATTGCAAAGATATCAGCGACAGCTGATCTACTTCACTTGGATATTATGGATAATAAGTTTGTTCCAAACTTCACCTTCGATATCAAACGTGCATTTGAGATTATTGGTTTTTCAAAGCTTCCAGTTGATGCGCATTTGATGATTGAGGATCCAGACTCTATAGCGCCCAAGTATGCTCAAAATGGCTGCAACTCTGTAACTTTTCATTTGGAAGCGGTCAGTAATGTGTTACAGACAATTTCTGATATCAAGTCAAATGGCGCAAAAGTAGGTATAGCAATTAAGCCAGCCACCAAATTTTCAGAGGTTGAGCCATTTATTGAAAAGATAGATATGTTGTTAATAATGACAGTGGAGCCAGGTTTTGGTGGCCAATCTTTTATGTATGATCAAATGCCAAAAGTTGTGGCTGCAAGAAAACGTATTAATCAAACACCGGAGCCAAAACCGCTGCTGCAGATTGATGGTGGAGTTTCATTGGAAACAATCGCAGAAGCAGCTGCGGCTGGTGCCAACTGTTTTGTTGCCGGAAGCGCGGTCTACAAATCTTCTGATCCTGCTGGAATGGTTTCCCAATTGCGTAAAAAAGCCCAAATAAGTTTTATTGGCTAATTGCTTATTCCCATCAATAGCAGGAGAGTTGAAAGATCATAATTACTAATGGTTGTTGCGGCTGCTGCAGCAACCTTTGGTTTTGCATTAAATGCCACGCCTAAACCGGCAGCTTCGATCATATCCAAATCGTTTGCTCCATCGCCGACTGCAACACTTTGACTGATTGACACATTCTCTAAATTAGCGAACTCTTCAAGTGCATTCTTTTTGGCTTTGCGATCTATAACCTGGCCAAGAAGTGCGCCAGTAAGTTTGCCATCCTTGACTTCAAGTTGATTGGCTCGATAAAAATCCAGCTTCAGAGACTTAAGCAGTGGTTCAATGACTTCAATAAATCCGCCAGAGACGACGCCAACTTTATGGCCTTGCTCGTGTAATCTTTCAATTAGCTGCTCTGCTCCTGGCATAAGTGTGATTTCTTCGCGAACCTTTTCAATTATTGTTGAATCAAGCCCTGCTAACAATTGGACTCGCTGGATAAGTGCTTGAGTGAAATCCAATTCACCGCTCATGGCCTTACTAGTTATTTGTGAAACAACCTCTGCTTTTCCAGCATGTTTTGCCAGCAGATCTATCACCTCTTGCTGAATCAAAGTGGAGTCCATGTCAAGTAAAACTATTCGTTTTGCAGCGCGCGTTAAACCTCCTGGCTCAACTGCCAGATCAATTCGATGCTTTACAGCAACGGTTGCTAGCGCCCTTTGAACTGTTTTGATCGATTCATTTGGAATAGTTAGTTCTAGTTCGATTGCTATGTTTGGGCTTTTTGCCCTCCGCTTTATCGCCGTAATATTGCCACCCAAAGTTGCAATCTCTGAAGCAACTGCAGCTAAACCCGTTGGTTTTATTCCATCACCAATTATCACCACGCGAAGAGTTTCAGCACCTGCCTTTGCATCATTATGCTGCACAAAATCAACCGCGATATCCAAACCGATCTCATCTTGCAGAAGTGCCAAGTCATCTGAGACTGCTTTTGCATGATCAGGATCCAGCGAAATGAGCACTGTTAAAAGTAGACGGTCTCGAATGATTAATTGTTCGATATCTAGAATTTTTACCGCAAACTGCGAAAGAGTCTGCATTAAGCTTTGTGTTATTCCAGGGCGATCCTGACCTGACACCAGAATCAAGCCAGAGAACGTGGGGACATCTTTATTCGGCATTGGCTCAGATTAACCATAAGAGAGCGTTAGGGGCGGTATCTTTCACTCCTATGAGCGCAATTTTGGAGTTATCAAATGTCAGCGTTCGCAGGGGAGAACGAGTAATCCTCGGTCCGCTTGATTGGCAAGTGTTAGATGGACAGCGCTGGGTTGTACTCGGTCCTAATGGGGCGGGAAAAACCACATTGTTACAGGTTTGCTCTTCTTTGATACACCCAACAACTGGTGTAATAAAAATACTTGGTACAACACTTGGCAAAGTAGATGTTTTCGAGTTACGAACACGAATTGGTTTAACCTCAACAGCATTAGTAGATCAGCTTTCTCCAGATGAGCTAGTTATGGATGTAGTACTCACCGCGGCTTATGCAATGTTGGGAAGATGGCAAGAAAAATATGATTTGTGGGATGAATCAAGAGCTATGGCATTGCTAACCGCATTGGGAGTTCGCGAATTGGGTTCTCGTACCTTCGGCTCTTTAAGTGGTGGTGAAAAAAAGCGAGTACAAATTGCACGGGCTTTGATGGCTGATCCTGAATTATTACTGCTAGATGAGCCAGCATCGTCGCTGGATTTAGGAGGCCGCGAAGATTTGTTGAATCGAATTGAGCTTTTCGCTAAAGATCCGCTAGCACCAGCCACAGTAATAGTGACGCACCATATTGAGGAGGTCCCGGCCGGCACTACCCACGCTCTTTTGCTTAAGGATGGCTTATGTGTGTCGCAAGGTGAAATTGCTGAAGTTATTACTGATGATAATCTATCTGCGGCCTATGGAATATCGATCTCGGTTTCAGCAGAGGGTGGTCGGTTCTTCGCTCGTGCCCGTTAACTTGTATTCTTTGATTCCGCCACAGTGGCAAAAATTTGCGGATGTTTCCATACTAGATCAGATTTCAAAGAATTTATCTGTTGAGTTTCTACCCAATACTGATGCAATTTTCAAAGCATTTAGATTGCCGCCAGAGCAGGTAAAGGTTTTGATCCTGGGACAAGATCCATACCCCAATGCCAAAGATGCCATGGGGTTGGCCTTTTCAGTCGGCCAGAATCAGCGATTACCTGCCTCACTTAAAAATATTTTCATTGAGTTGGAAGATGATTTAAGTATCAAGCGAAGTGATGGTGATTTATCTGATTGGTTAGATCAAGGCGTAATGTTGCTGAATATGTCGTTGACAGTAATGACTGGTGTTCCAGCATCACACTCAAAAATCGGCTGGCAAAAATTCACCGAG
Source organism: Candidatus Nanopelagicaceae bacterium (assembly GCA_009691185.1). Classification (GTDB taxonomy): domain Bacteria; phylum Actinomycetota; class Actinomycetes; order Nanopelagicales; family Nanopelagicaceae; genus Nanopelagicus. The sequence goes on from SHVD01000010.1 coordinate 25,846, forward strand.
CCTATAGTTGAATCTCTAGCTAACAGTGGCGTGATTGCTCTTTTGTGGGGAAATCAGGCACAGGAGATGAACAAATATTTTAAAAATGGTGACTCATTCACAGCACCGCACCCCAGTCCACTATCTGCTTATCGGGGATTCTTTGGATCAAAGCCTTTTAGCAAAGTGAATGATCGACTAATTGAAAAAGGTATTACAACTATTAAATGGTAAAGGGGTGGACCTAATGGTCCACCCCTTTAGTGAATTTTTACTTATGCAGTCCAGATGTTAATTGGAGATTGCAGGAAGTAAACCATGAATAATCCAGAGACAAGATACATCAATGGACTAATTTCTTTGGTGCGTCCTTGCAGAACTCGAATTACGACATATGATACAAATCCAGCACCAATACCTACAGAAATATTGTAGGTGAATGGCATCAAGATAATTATTAGGAATGCAGGGATTGCTATTCCAAGGTCATCCCAATCGATGCCCTTAATCTGGGTCATCATTAAGAAACCAACAATTATCAGAGCTGGTGTTGCAGCTTCGTAAGGAAT
>SHVD01000011.1 GCA_009691185.1 Candidatus Nanopelagicaceae bacterium
GGACGCACTGGTCGCAATTTTGCAGCAGGCATGTCTGGTGGAATGGCATTTATCCTCGATATTGACCCTGCTTTAGTTAATACTGAAATGGTTGATTTACTTGCACTGCCTGTAAATCAAGAACAGTTTGTTAAGGATTCTATTTCGAAATTCTTCATCGAAACAGGCTCTGAAGTTGCCAGTGAGGTATTAAATGACTGGCCTAATAGCAAAAATCGAATTACCCTTGTTATGCCAAGAGATTATGCAAGAGTCTTAGATTTAATGGCTAAGGCTCAACGTGAAGGATTGCCAGTAGAGGATGCAGTTATGGCGGTGATAAATGGCTGATCCAAAAGGTTTTATAAATACGCCACGTGAACTTCCAAAACGTAGACCAGTTGATGTTCGGATTAAGGACTGGAAAGAGGTTTATCAGGATCAAGAATTTTCTGCTCTGCAAAAGCAAGCTGGCAGGTGTATGGATTGTGGAATCCCATTCTGTCACCAAGGTTGCCCGCTCGGTAATTTAATTCCAGAGTGGAATGACTTAATTTGGCGTGGTGAAAAAGTGGAGGCAATAGAGAGGTTGCATGTAACTAATAATTTTCCCGAGTTCACCGGAAGATTGTGTCCGGCACCTTGTGAAACAGCCTGCGTAGTTGCCATCAATGCTGAAGCGGTAACCATAAAACAGGTAGAGCTACGAACTATTGAAGAAGCCTTCTTAGAAAAACGAGTTGTGCCATTAACTCCAGATCGATTATCTGGTAGAACAGTTGCTGTTGTTGGATCTGGACCAGCAGGTCTTGCTGCTGCGCAACAGCTCACCCGAGCCGGACATACAGTTGTTGTATATGAGCGAGCAGATAAAATTGGTGGATTGCTTCGGTATGGAATTCCAGAGTTCAAAATGGAAAAATCGATCATTGACCGAAGGCTTTATCAAATGCAACAAGAGGGCACAAGATTTAGAACCGGCATAAACGTTGGCAAAGAGATCACCGGATCAGCTTTGCGTAGTAAATACGATGCTGTTGTCGTGGCAATTGGTGCAACAAATTGGCGAGATCTAACGATAAGTGGTCGTGATGCAAAAGGGGTATATCAAGCTATGGAGTATTTGCCATGGGGGAATAAACAGGCGCTTAATGAATTAGATTCAGAGCCCATAATTAATGCAGCTGGTAAGGATGTGGTAATCCTTGGTGGCGGAGACACTGGCGCTGATTGTTTGGGAACTGCCATAAGGCAAGGTGCTAATTCGGTGACACAGCTTGAAATTATGCCTCGACCTGAAAATGAACGGCCAAGTGATCAACCGTGGCCAACATATCCAATGGTTTATCGGGTAAGCAGCGCTCATGAGGAAGCTGGTGATCGTATGTATGCAGTTTCAACTCAAGAATTCCTAAAAGATAGTGATGGAAATCTGCGGGCTTTGAAACTTGTTGAGACTAGATTTGTAGATGGCAAATTTGAATCAGTACCTGCTAGTGAAAAAGAAATTCCAGCCCAACTCGTACTTCTAGCATTGGGATTTACTGGACCAGAAAAAAGTGAATTATTGAGCCAATTAGAGGTTGAAATTGATGATCGGGGAAATATTAAGCGCGATGATGATTATGCAACTACCTCCGAAGGTGTTTATGTATGTGGAGATGCTGGCAGAGGGCAATCACTAATTGTGTGGGCTATTGCTGAAGGCAGAAGTGCTGCTGCAGCTGTCGATCGATATTTAACTGGACACACGCAACTTCCATTCCCACTGGAGCCAACTGCAAGACCTTTGATGGTTTAAAGTCATACCTATGCGTCGCGCCAAAATAGTTTGCACATTAGGACCAGCTGTTGAATCAGTAGCCAAGATTACGGAATTGGTAGAGGCCGGTATGAACATGGCACGGCTAAATCTCTCTCATGGTGAACAGAGTGAGCATCAAGCAAGATTAAATATTGTCAGAGAGGTAGCAAAGAAAGCTAATAAAGCAGTTGCAGTTATAGCTGATCTACAGGGACCAAAGGTTCGGTTAGGTAAATTTTCAAAGGGCCCATATGAAATTAGTAAGGGTGAGAAATTTATAATTACAACTCAGGATGTTGACGGGTCTAAAGAGCGAGCTAGTACAACGTATAAAGGATTACCTGGTGATTGCCGGGTGGGTGATTTGATACTAATTGATGATGGAAAAGTCACCGTAGAGGTTGTTGAGGTTGCCGGAACGGAGGTTGTGACCAAAGTAATTCATGCAGGTTCAGTAAGTAGTAATAAAGGATTAAATTTGCCTGGAGTAGCGGTATCAGTACCTGCTCTTTCGGAAAAAGATATAACCGATTTAAAGTGGGCGATTAAAGCCCAAGTTGATTTCATAGCGCTTTCATTTGTCAGAAGTGCTGCAGATTTAAAGGATGTCCATAAAATCATGGATGAATTAGGAGTGCGTATTCCTGTAATTGCAAAGATCGAAAAGCCGCAAGCAGTTGCCAACCTACAAGAAATCATTGATACATTTGATGGAATTATGGTTGCACGCGGTGATCTCGGTGTTGAATTGCCAATCGAAGATGTTCCTATGGTTCAGAAGCGTTGTATTACCTTGGCTCGGGAATCGGCTAAACCAGTAATTGTTGCTACCCAAATGCTCGATTCAATGATTGTTAATTCACAGCCAACTCGCGCAGAAGCAACAGATTGTGCCAATGCGGTTTTAGATGGTGCTGATGCCTTGATGCTCTCAGGTGAAACAAGTATCGGAAGTTTCCCAATCGAATCTGTAAAAATTATGGCCAGAATTATTGAACGTACCGAAGAAGTAGCACTTGATCAAATCCCACCATTGAAACATTCACCTGCAACTAAAGGTGGTGCAATTACAAAAGCTGCCACTGAGGTTGGTTCTACTGTTGGAGCAAAATTTTTGGTTGCATTCACGCAAAGTGGAGATTCGGCAAGACGTATGTCTCGACTTCGTTCACCAATTCCTATGTTGGCATTGACTCCAGAGACTGGAACCTACAATCGATTAGCTCTCTCGTGGGGTGTGGAATCGATGCTAACCAAAGTAGTAAACCACACTGATGAGATGGTTATGCAGGTAGATAGTATTTTGATTGAATCCAAGCGAGTTAATATTGGCGATCTAGTATTGATCGTTGCGGGTTCGCCACCTGGAATTCCTGGATCTATAAATGCTATGCGAGTTCATAAAATTGGTGACGCAGTAGGTGGTGTTGCCGCTGCTTATCGCAAGTAATTTAGTATAAAAAGATATCGGATATAAACTACGACTCTCTTTTCGCCTCGGTACTCCAACGGTAGAGAGGACGGTCTCAAAAACCGTATAGTGTCGGTTCGAATCCGACTCGAGGCACATGAATACAAATAGTCAAAAAATTAAGATACTAGTGGCCGAAGATGAAACTATCATTCGGCTTGATTTAGTTGAGATGCTCACTGATGCTGGGTATGAAGTGGTTGCTCAAGCTGAAAATGGTGCGGTTGCTATAGAAATGGCTAAAAAATATCGACCGGACTTGGCTATCTTGGATGTGAAAATGCCAGAGGTTGATGGCATTACTGCTGCCGAACAAATAATTTCTATTTCGCCAGTCTTAATGCTGACGGCATTTAGTCAACGCGAGTTAGTTGAGCGAGCACGTGATGCTGGAGTAATGGCCTATGTAGTCAAACCATTTTCGATTGGTGATTTAGTGCCTGCGATAGAAATAGCGATCAGTCGCCACAGACAGATGAAATCATTAGAGGCAGAGGTTGCAGATCTATATGAACGATTGGAAACTCGAAAAATAATTGATCGGGCAAAGGGCATTTTAATGAAAGCAATGAATCTTTCAGAACCAGAGAGTTTTAATTGGATTCAAAAAACTGCGATGGATCGTAGAATTTCTATGAAGCAAGTTGCTCAAGCGATAATTTCACCTGAGTCAGCACCAGATCGGTAGATTAGCGTTCAGCTAATATCAGACAAGTAATTCGTGCGCTACAAGTTCTCTCACCCTTATCGTTGGTAATTTCAACCTCATAACAGCAAAGAGTTTTTCCCAATGTAACAGCTGTGGCAACTGCGGTTACTATTCCACTCGTAGCAGATTTATGATGAGTTGCGTTTACATCAACTCCGACAACTCTCCGATTTGGACCGGCATGCAAATGGGTACCCACTGATCCCAAGGTTTCAGCAAGCACAACATTTGCACCGCCATGCAACAATCCAATTGGTTGGGTATTTCCCTCAACTGGCATCGTGCCAACCATGCGCTGTGGAGATGCTTCAATAATTTCAATCCCCATTTTTTTATCTAACGCGCTAGGGGGACGTTTGCGAATTTCTTCTAAATAATCGGTCATGATCGTAAGTTTAACCTGTAATGCCAATTAGAATCTCATTATGAGTGCCATCCAGAAGCGTTTACTGCTAGTAGATGGGCATTCCATGGCATATCGAGCATTTTATGCCTTACCTATAGAGAATTTTAAAACCTCTAGTGGACAACCAACCAATGCAATATATGGCTTTGCTTCGATGTTGATTAATTTAATCAAGGAAGAGAAACCGACACACATTGCTGTAGCTTTTGATGTTTCTCAAAAAACATTTCGGAGTGAAAAATTCCCTGAGTACAAAGCAAACAGGGCAAGCACGCCCGATGAATTTCGTTCTCAGATGTCTCACATTAACGAGATGGTTACTTGTTTTGGCATAAAACAATATCAACTGGAGGGGTATGAGGCTGATGACATCATTGCTACCTTTACAAAATCTGCGGAGGAATCAGGGTATGAGGTGTTAATTTGCACTGGGGATCGTGATTCCTTTCAGTTAGTGAACAACAAAACAACTGTTTTGTATCCTAAAAAAGGTGTTACAGAAATGGCTCGGATGACTCCGGATGCAGTGAAAGAAAAATATGGTTTAACGCCGCAGCAATATCCAGATTTCGCAGCTTTGCGTGGAGACCCGAGTGATAATCTGCCATCTGTTCCAGGTGTTGGGGAGAAAACGGCTACCAAATGGATCAATGATTATGGGTCACTTGAAAAACTTATTGAAAATGCTAACGAAATTACTGGCAAGGTTGGGCAGTCACTAAGGGAGAACATTGCAGCAGTAAAGCTAAATCGAGAGCTCACGCATCTATTGGATGATTTGAAGATTCTCGATTCGATAGAAGAGCTTGATTGGCAGGGTTTTGATGTTAATTTAATGAGTGCTTTCTTTGAGAAATTGGAAATCCGAGCATTAAAAGAACGAATCAAATCTCTGCCACAAGTAGGTACAGCACAAATCCAGGAGATAAAAATTAGTGTCAAAGAAATCAAGCACGAAGAACTTAGTAGCAAGTTAACAAACCATAATGAACCGATTGCAATTTCATTTGATCTGCTTGAGGGAAAGTTACAGGGTTATGCAGTCGCATTAAATTCGACTGAAGTTCTAAATGTATCCAGCAGCAAATTGGGCGAGTGGATAAGTGACTCAAATCTGCCAAAGATTGTTCATTCAGGCAAACATGCAATTAAAACTCTTGGCTTAAAAGGATTGCGCTCAGATATTGAGTTGATTGCATACCTAGTGAGCCCAGGAAGCCGAAATTTGGATTTAGATAGTTTAGTTGAGCGCATTTTGGGTATCTCTCCAAACGAAGATAGTTTATTTTCAGTCTTTGATCCGAGAAGTGCTGCTTGGATTTTCTCTTTACAAATAGAGCTAGACACTGAACTTAATGCAAAGGCGATGGATCGGCTATACAAGGATCTCGAGCAGCCAACTTTAATCTTGCTTGCACATATGGAGGCTAATGGAATAGCGGTTGATCAACTGAAACTGAAAACCTTATCAGAGTATTTTGCAAAAATTGTTGCTGATGAAACCCAGTTGGCTTACAAGCAAGCCGGGCATGAGTTTAATGTGGGCTCGCCAAAGCAGTTACAAGTAGTTTTATTTGGTGAACTAAAACTTCCTAAGACTAAAAAAATTAAGACCGGGTTCACAACAGATGCCGAAAGTCTTGAATGGCTTGCTACTAAAACTAAGCACCCGCTATTAAAACATTTACTTCGAATTCGTGAAACAAGTAAATTGCTGACAACCATTGATGGATTAATTGCTGCTACCGAAAAGGATGGTCGGATACATACTAATTTTCAACAAACGGTGGCAGCTACCGGGAGACTTTCATCTACTGATCCAAACCTTCAAAATATCCCAATTAGAACTGATGAAGGAAGGCAGATAAGGGAGTGCTTTATCGCACAGGCTCCTTACACCGACCTGCTTACTGCAGATTACAGCCAAATTGAAATGCGAATAATGGCTCATTTCTCAGATGATAAAGGATTAATTGCCGCCTTTGAATCAGGAGAAGATCTGCACTCAACAGTTGCATCGCAAGTATTTGGAGTAAAACATTCGCAAGTTGATGCCGAAATGCGTAGAACCATAAAAGCAATGTCATATGGCTTGGCTTATGGTTTGTCCTCCTTTGGATTAGCCCAAACATTAGACATTGATCCGACTTCAGCAAGTGAATTGATGAACAAGTACTTCGAGCGGTTCGGTGGAATCAGAGATTATTTACAAACTGTAGTAATTAATGCAAGGGAGAAAGGCTATACAGAAACAATTTTAGGTCGCAGAAGGTATTTGCCCGATTTGAATCATGAGAATCGGCAACGTCGTGAGATTGCAGAGCGTGCTGCACTAAATGCACCTATTCAAGGCTCTGCGGCTGACATAATAAAAATTGCCATGCTAAATGTTGATCGTGAGATTAAATCTCGTACTCTCAAATCTAGACTTTTACTTCAGGTACATGATGAGTTAATTCTGGAGGTATCACCTGGCGAAAAGGAACAGCTAGAAAAAATTGTGAGAGAGCAAATGAGTGGTGCCTATAAGTTAAATGTGCCACTTGATGTTAATATTGGTTTCGGTAAAAGTTGGGACTTAGCAGCGCACTAATTACTTATTAATATTTAGATTTGCTCTTAGGGCATCAGTATCTTCATCCTTAGTTGGAATTCGATCGGCAGCTTTTAATAACCTAGATCCACCACGCATAATTAAATAACCGACTCCGACACAAACGGTAGTTAAAGCCAAGCAATATCTTGGTGAGTAGTGTTCAGAAACGAATCCACCGAGTGCTGCGCCTAGAGATGCAAATGTTCCTTCAACAGTCCATAGCCAGCCCAACGCTGCAACAGCCGTCCCTTTAGGCCTGACAGCCTCACTTATTTCAAGATAAAAAACTTGTAAACCACCCGCCATTAAACTCATTGCTGCAGTGACGATCATCATTGACCAGTCTGGGTAGGTAAAGGCGAGCGGTAGTGAGAAGATGAACCAAAACAAATAAATTCGTTTAAAAGCAGCAAATGATGAGGTGTTTTTTGAAACCATTCCTGCAATCAGACCGCCAATTACATTGCCAGCGGCCATTACTGCAAAAATTATTCCAGTCCGTTGTGGAATATTTTCAATAGTTGTAAAGGCAGGTATTGCAATATCAAATGCGCCCCAACCTAGACCGATAAAGACACCTTCAAGCATAAGCAATTGCATAGCAGGCGTGCGCCAAACAGCAAGATCGGAAGATGTCTTTTTTTCTGGCCGCCAGCGCTTAAGTTGTGGTGACAAGGAAAGTGCCGCTCCACCAATAAAAATTAATGCAGAGCATATTTGTAAAGCTCGGACTGGACCATAACTCAATGAGATTGAGGTCGCAGCAAGCGGTCCGAAAACTCCTGTAGAATTCATAACTGCAGTATCTATTGCATAAGCTGTTCTAATTTGATTTTTTGGGACAGTCACTTTCCATAATGGTCGGACTGATAAATTTATAGGAGGTGCTGAAAATCCTAGTATGGCAGCGAATACCACTAACTCACTCTTAGAAGCTCCAGAAGAGAAAAGCAATATTAGCAATGCATAACTTGGAGCAAAGAAGCGTAGGGGAATTTTCATTCCAAATTTATCGATCAGCGATCCACGCAATCCGGCAGTGGTTGCACCAGTAATTCCATTAACCCCAGTTGCCAGGCCAGCAATTGCAATTGACCCAGTTGCCTGCTGCACTTTAAAGAAAATGCTAAGAGAGATCATTCCGTAGGCCATCCGTGCTGGAAATGAGCTGATTAACAGATATTGCCCTGATTTGTTACTTAAAACCTGCGAATATCTGCTCATTGCCTGATTGTAGACCTCTTCAGTTTGACCCTACCGAGTGATTGAAAGTAACCTTGCACCTTCCTGTCCCTACTAGTTGTTTTACCCCACGGAGTGCACCTATCTAATGACCCCCTCTCAAATCGCTGTAAATGATGTCGGAAATGCTGCAGATTTTTTAGCCGCAATTGAAGGAACAATCAAAAATTTTAACGACGGTGACTTAGTTACTGGAACTGTTGTGCAGATAGACCGTGAAGAAGTTTTATTGGATATCGGTTATAAAACCGAAGGAGTAATTCCTTCTAGAGAGCTATCTATTCGTCATGATGTTGATCCAGGTGAATTAGTAAAAGTAGGCGATCGGATTGAAGCCTTAGTTTTGCAAAAAGAGGATAAAGAGGGACGCTTAATACTTTCAAAGAAGCGTGCTCAGTATGAACAAGCTTGGGGCGATGTAGAAGGCAAGAAAGAGCGTGATGAAGTAGTAACTGGAACTGTTATTGAGGTTGTTAAAGGTGGCTTAATTGTTGATATTGGTTTACGAGGATTCTTACCAGCTTCGCTAGTTGAGATGCGTCGGGTTCGTGACCTTACTCCTTATCTAGGGCAGCAAGTAGAGTGTCGAATTATTGAGCTAGATAAGAACCGAAACAATGTTGTCTTATCTCGCCGCGCGTTTCTTGAGCAGTCCCAATCTGCATCTCGAACAACTTTCTTAAACCAATTACAAAAAGGACAAGTAAGAACTGGTGTTATTTCCTCTATCGTCAATTTTGGCGCGTTTGTTGATCTAGGTGGAGTTGATGGATTAGTTCACGTTTCAGAGCTTTCTTGGAAACATATTGATCATCCATCTGAGGTAGTAGAAGTTGGTAATGAAGTGACTGTTGAAGTTTTAGAGATTGATTTTGAACGAGAGCGTGTATCGCTATCGCTGAAAGCGACTCAAGAAGATCCATGGCAGGCATTTGCTCGCACGCATACTATTAACCAAGTAGTGCCAGGTGAAGTTACAAAACTAGTTCCATTTGGTGCATTCATTAAGGTGTTTGAAGGAATTGAAGGATTAGTGCATATTTCAGAGCTTGCAGGACGCCATGTTGAAATTCCAGAACAGGTAGTACAAGTTGGTGATAAGTTGTTTGTAAAAATTATAGATATTGATCTAGAAAGACGTCGTATCTCACTCTCCTTAAAACAAGCCAACGAAGGCCAAGAGGTTGAAATAGAGGCTTTTGATCCAGCGCAATATGGAATGCCAGCACGTTATGACGCCGCTGGTAATTTTATTTATCCAGAAGGATTTGATCCTCAAACTCAGGAATGGAAGCCGGGATTTGAAAGCCAACGTGAAGAATGGGATCGCCAGTACGCGGAGGCACAATCTCGATTCATGGCACATAAGAAACAAAAGGCAGAGGCTAAAGCAGCCGACGCCGCAGCCCCTGCAGCAGAGTAATAATTGATCCAAAATGGCCCCTGGAAATTGGGGCCATTTTTTTATTGAGTAAGGTTTAACTCATGTTAATAGTTGCACTTACTGGTGGTATCGGATCGGGCAAGAGCATGGTTGGGGATATGTTCGCAGATCTTGGTGCGGTAGTAGTTGATTCAGATCAATTGGCGCGAGAAGTTGTCGAACGTGGTAGTGATGGTTTTGATCAGGTGTTAGCTGCCTTCGGCGACGGTGTCCTCAAAAATGGTGATCTTGATCGTGCATCCTTGGCTGAGCTGATATTTAAGGATGCTAAGAAACGTGTTCAACTTGAACAAATCACACATCCGCTAATTAGGAAAGCATTTACAAAAGTTATCGAAGATGCTGATGCAAATAGTATTGTAATAAATCAAATTCCACTGTTGGTTGAGTCGAAAAATAATTATCAATTTGATCACACAATAACTGTTGCAGCTGGGGAAGATGTTCGGTCTGAAAGATTGCAAAAGAAGGGCTTTAGTAGCCAACAAATTCAACAAAGGATGCAGGCACAAGCTAGTGATTCTGAACGGGAGGCTATCTCCGATACCGTAATAACTAATAATAAAAGTGAATCAGAGCTTCGGGATCAAGTTGAAAAAATCTGGGAGCTTCTTCAGATAAAAAATAAGGCCAAGTGATGAGACCAGTATCGGACTTAACTCGTCGGGTCGAACCATTTAAAGTAATAAGTGATTACATTCCTTCGGGAGACCAACCCACTGCAATTGCTAATTTAGTCAATAGGCTCGTCAAGGGCGAGCAAGATGTTGTGTTGTTAGGAGCGACCGGCACTGGAAAATCAGCAACAACAGCGTGGTTAATTGAACAGGTCCAAAGGCCAACCCTAGTGATCGCCCCGAATAAAACCTTAGCTGCACAATTGGCAAATGAGTTTAAAGAATTATTGCCAAAGAATGCAGTGGAATATTTTGTCTCCTATTACGATTACTACCAACCCGAAGCATACGTACCGCAAACTGATACGTTTATTGAAAAAGATTCATCAGTTAATGATGAGGTTGAGCGCTTGCGGCACTCCGCCACAAATTCACTACTTACAAGAAGAGATGTCGTTGTTGTTGCGACAGTTTCCTGTATATACGGATTAGGCACACCACAAGAATATGTCGATCGAATGGTGCGTTTAAAAGTTGGTGACTTGATTGATCGCAACCAGTTATTGCGCAAGTTTGTAGACATTCAATACAAGCGAAATGACATTGCTTTTGAGCGTGGAACATTTAGAGTCAGAGGCGACACAATTGAGATTATTCCAATGTATGAGGAGTTGGCACTTCGCATTGAAATGTTTGGTGATGAGATCGAAAAAATTATGACCTTGCATCCGTTAACTGGTGAGATAGTCCGTGATGAAAGTGAGATGTATGTATTCCCTGCTACGCACTATGCAGCTGGGCCTGAAACAATGGAAAGAGCAATCAAAGAAATTGAAGTAGAGCTTGAGAAACGTGTTGACGAATTTGAACGATCTGGAAAATTACTTGAGGCTCAGAGAATAAAAATGCGCACAACTTTTGATATCGAAATGATGAAACAATTGGGTTTTTGCTCAGGAATTGAGAATTATTCTAGGCATCTAGATGGCAGAGCAGTTGGTTCAGCGCCAAATTGTTTACTAGATTATTTCCCAGAGGATTTTCTCGTAGTTATTGATGAATCACACGTGACTGTTCCCCAAATTGGGGCAATGCATGAGGGTGATGCAGCACGTAAGCGAACATTGGTGGAACATGGATTCCGATTGCCAAGTGCGATGGATAATCGTCCACTGAAATTCAGCGAATTCCTCGACAGGTGTGGGCAAAAGGTTTATCTCTCTGCTACTCCAGGCAAATATGAATTAGAGAAAACAAAAAATGATGTAGTCGAGCAAGTAATAAGACCCACCGGGTTGGTAGATCCGAAGATTGTTGTTAAGCCGATTAAAGGCCAGATAGATGATCTAGTTAATGAGATTCGGATTCGGGCAGAAAAGAATGAACGAGTATTAGTGACAACACTTACAAAAAAAATGTCAGAGGACTTAACCGACTACATGTTGGGGCTTGGCGTTAGGGTGAGGTATTTGCACTCTGAGGTTGACACATTAAGGCGAGTTGAATTATTAAGAGAGCTTCGAAGCGGTGAGTATGACGTATTGATTGGAATCAATCTTTTACGTGAGGGATTAGATTTACCCGAAGTTTCATTGGTATCAATTTTGGATGCCGACAAAGAGGGATTCTTACGGTCAACGACCTCTTTAATTCAAACAATTGGTAGAGCAGCACGAAATGTTTCTGGTGAAGTTCATATGTATGCTGCCAACATGACCAAATCAATGACTAACGCGATCGATGAGACCAATCGCAGGCGCGCAAAACAGGTTGCCTACAACACGGAGCATGGAATCGACCCTACTCCGCTGCGTAAAAAGATCGCTGACATCACAGATCTCATTACAAAAGAGGCGGATGACACAGAGAATTTAGCAGCGAAAAGTAAGAAAATTGGATTTACTAGTGGGTTATACAGCAAAAATGCACACTCCCTTCCTCGCCAAGAACTAATTGCTTTAATTGAATCATTGACTGCACAAATGAAGTTAGCGGCAGCTGAATTAAGTTTTGAACTAGCGGCAAGACTTCGAGATGAAATTAGGGAGTTAAAACGAGAATTGAAAGGCATGCAGGAGGCAGGTAACTGATGAATGATCGCTTAATTGTTCGTGGTGCAAGAGAGCACAATCTGAAAAATGTTTCCTTAGACATGCCTAGAAACTCTCTAATTGTTTTCACCGGATTATCTGGCTCTGGTAAATCATCTCTGGCTTTTGACACGATTTTCGCCGAAGGACAAAGGCGTTATGTAGAATCCTTATCTGCGTATGCTCGCCAGTTTTTAGGCCAGATGGATAAACCAGATGTTGATTTTATTGAAGGCTTATCGCCAGCAGTATCTATCGATCAAAAATCTACAAATCGAAACCCACGATCAACAGTCGGGACTATTACTGAAGTTTATGATTACTTAAGATTGCTTTTTGCTCGAGCCGGAAAGCCTCACTGTCCCAAGTGTGGGAAAGAGATTGCTAAGCAGACCCCACAAAATATCGTAGATCAAATATTACAGATGCGAGAGGGAAGTAAATTCCAAGTCTTAGCTCCAGTCATCAGAGCTAGAAAAGGTGAATTCGCCGATCTTTTCAAAGATTACACAACCCAAGGTTATTCAAGAGTGCGAGTAGATGGCACTGTTTATCAAATATCCGATGTTCCAAAACTTAAGAAACAGGAGAAACATACAGTAGAGGTAGTTGTTGATCGTCTGAGTGTTAAGCCTGAAAGTAAATCCAGAATCACCGATTCCATTGAAACAGCACTAAGGCTTGCAAATGGTTCGGTAATTCTGGATTTCGTCGATATTAAAATTGGTGCGCCAGAGAAAGAAAAAACCTTTAGCGAGCACATGGCTTGCCATGATTGTGAATTGTCATTTGAAGAGCTTGAGCCTCGTTCCTTTTCATTCAACTCACCTTTTGGAGCATGTCCTGAATGCACAGGTATCGGCACAAAACTTGAGGTTGATGAAGATCTATTGATTCCTGATGATTCGATTTCGATTTACGAAGGCGCAATCGCACCATGGTCTGGTGGGCAATCAGCTGAGTATTTCCTGCGATTGTTGGAAGGCCTTGCTTCAGATCTGAAATTCTCACTCGATTCACCGTGGAAAAAATTGCCCGAAAAAGTAAGGAATGCAATTTTAAATGGCTGGGATTATGAGGTTCATGTTAAGTATAAAAATCGTTATGGTCGAGTTCGTAACTACACAACGGGTTTTGAAGGAGTTGTGCCCTTTATTCATCGACGGCATTCAGAAACTGATAGTGATTTTAGTCGTGACAAGTATGAGGCTTACATGCGTCAAACACCTTGCCCAGTTTGCAATGGCAGTCGTCTAAAGCCTGAAGTTTTGGCTGTTACCTTAGGTAGCAAAAATATTGCTGAGATATGTGAGTATTCAATATCAGAGTGTGCAAAGTTCCTAAAAGAAATTTCACTCTCAGCACGGCAAAAAAAAATTGCCGAACGGGTACTGAAGGAGGTACACGCAAGGCTTAGTTTTTTGCTAGATGTAGGTCTTGATTACTTATCATTAGCAAGGCCAGCGGCAACACTATCTGGCGGCGAGGCACAAAGAATAAGACTTGCTACGCAAATTGGATCTGGCCTGACTGGTGTCTTATATGTCTTGGATGAACCGAGCATCGGATTACATCAACGAGATAACAGAAAGTTGATAGAAACTTTAACCAGGTTAAGAGATTTGGGAAATACATTAATTGTTGTCGAGCACGATGAAGAGACGATCAGAACAGCTGATTGGATCGTTGATATTGGCCCTGGAGCGGGTGAGCATGGTGGAAAAATAGTTTCATCTGGAAGCTATGAAGAATTAATTGCAAATAAAGATTCAATAACTGGTGCATATCTTTCCGGTAGATCTGTAATTGAGCTACCTAAAAAGCGACGACTAATTGATGTAAAAAAATCGGTAACAGTTAAATCAGCTAAAGAAAATAATTTACAAGATATAGATGTGACCTTTCCGCTATCAGTTTTTGTAGCAGTTACTGGTGTCAGCGGCTCTGGAAAATCTACACTCGTGAATGACATCTTATATTCAGTCCTGGCAAATAAACTTAATGGAGCAAGAATTGTTCCAGGTAGACATCGCACCATTACTGGCTTAGACCAGTTAGATAAAGTGGTGCATGTTGATCAATCCCCAATTGGCAGAACCCCAAGGTCAAACCCGGCAACTTATACCGGAGTATTCGACAAAGTAAGAGCCTTATTCGCAGAGACGAGTGAAGCGAAGGTTCGCGGATATCAGCAAGGGCGATTTTCTTTCAACGTAAAAGGTGGAAGATGCGAGAACTGTGCCGGCGATGGAACTATCACCATTGAAATGAATTTCTTACCTGATGTCTATGTACCCTGTGAGGTTTGTCATGGGGCTAGATACAATCGCGAAACATTAGAGGTACATTACAAAAGCAAAACGATTGCACAGGTTTTAGATATGTCGATTGAAGAGGCTAATAAGTTTTTTGAATCGGTTCCAGCTATTTCTAGGTTCTTAAAAACTCTATGCGATGTTGGTCTTGGATACGTCAGACTGGGACAATCTGCACCTACTTTGTCTGGAGGAGAGGCACAACGGGTTAAACTTGCAACTGAACTTCAGCGCAGGTCCACTGGACGCACCATTTACGTTTTGGATGAACCTACAACTGGCTTACATTTCGAAGATGTCAGAAAATTACTACTAGTGCTAAATAGATTAGTGGATACGGGCAACACTGTCGTGGTAATTGAGCACAATCTAGATGTGATTAAGTGCGCGGATTGGGTAATTGACCTCGGTCCAGAGGGTGGTTCTGGTGGTGGCTTAGTGGTTGCCGAGGGCAGACCAGAAGAGATTGTGAAAAATACCAAAAGCTATACAGGAAAATTTCTTGCAGGCAGTTTGAAAAAATAATGTCAGATCCAAAGAGTTATCGCCCAAGCAATTTACCAACTGAACCTGGGGTTTACCGCTTCTTTGACAAGGATGACAAGGTTATTTATGTAGGCAAGGCTAAAAATATTAAAAATCGTCTTAACTCATACTTTGGTAGCAATTTGGAGATCAAAACTAGGCGTATGGTAAATACTGCTAATCGGGTTGATTGGGTTGTGGTTAATACCGAGGTTGAGGCACTGCAACTTGAATTTACTTGGATTAAGCAATACAACCCAGATTTTAATGTTCAGTTCAAAGATGATAAATCATATCCTTATTTAGCCATTGATCTATCAGCAGATTATCCCAGGTTATTCATATCTAGGTCAAAGAAATCACCTGGCGTTAAATACTTTGGTCCCTATTCGCATGCTTGGGCACTCCGAAGTACCTTTGAAACTTTGATAAAGATCTACCCGGTAAGAACTTGTAGCGAGGCTAACTTTCAAACTGCAAAGCGAAATAAGCGTCAATGCCTATTGGGCGATATTGGAAAGTGTGCAGCGCCATGTGTTGAATGGGTGGATATGAGTGAGCACAAAAAATTGGCAAAAGACATGGTGCAGTTCTTGGAAAAATCACCTGAGGAGATATCGGTAAGAATTGAAAAAGAGATGCAGGCAGCGGCCAGTGCTGAAGAATACGAAAAGGCGGCTAAGTTAAGAGATCAACTGGAAGCAATCAACAAAGCTTTCGAATCCACAGATCGATTCTTAAATGAGAACATAGATGCAGATGTGCTATCAATCCATGAAGAGATCACTCATGCGGCTTTATCTCAATTTATAGTCACTGCTGGCAGAATCACTGGTTCTAGATCTTGGGTTATCGATAGAGCGAATCTATTAGAGGATGAATCTATTATCACCGCTTTGGTTGCAAAAATATATGAGGAAACTCCACCACCATCTGAAATATTAGTGGACAAATTACCAAATGACGTATCCGTGCTGGAGCAGTGGCTCAGTGAAAAACGTGGAAAGAATGTCTGTGTAATTCAGCCTGCCAGAGGTGAAAAACTAGAGTTAGTGCAAATGGTTAAGCGAAATGCTAATCAGGCTCTTATCCAATATTTAAGCAAGCGGGCTAATGATGCCGCGGTCAGTGGCGGGGCACTTGCAGATATTGCAGAGCAATTAGAGCTACTTGAATTACCGCTTCGAATCGAGTGTTTTGATATTTCAAATATTCAGGGGACAAGCATGGTGGCCTCGATGGTGGTTTTTGAGGATGGACAACCAAAGAAAAGTGATTATCGAAGGTTTTCAATTGCTGATGAATCTGAGTTTGATGACACTAGAGCCATGCATCATGTAATAACAAGAAGATTTAAGCGCTATTTAGATGAAAGAAATATTGATCTAGCAGAAACGACTGCTCAAGGAGGCAGCCGTCCAAAATTTGCCTATCCACCACAATTAGTGGTTGTGGATGGTGGTAAAGGACAAGTTAATGCTGCCGCAAATGCGCTCAGAGAGCTCGGGATAAATGATGTTGCCCTTTGTGGTTTATCTAAGCGGCTTGAAGAGGTGTGGTTACCTAATAACAGCGAACCAATTATTTTTCCACGACATAGTGAGGCACTTTATCTCTTGCAGAAGATCAGGGATGAAGCACATAGATTTGCAATTAATTTTCACAGAAGTAAGAGATCCAAAGTTATGCTTGAATCTCTGCTTGATGAGATAAATGGCCTTGGCGAGGTACGCCGCAAAGCATTGTTATCCCATTTCGGTTCCGTCAGCGCATTAAGAGCTGCGACCACGGAGGAGATTTCAGTCGTACCAGGGATTGGTGAGAAAATGGCGAAATCAATTGCTGATCAAATAAGACTTGGCTCGACAAGTGTCAAAGTGGATATGCAAACTGGTGAAATTTTAGATGCTTGACATGCAAGGCAGGATAAAGACATGAAGAGTGATACCGAGATACTGGTGATCAGTGGAATGAGCGGGGCGGGTAAATCTACGATTGCACATACCCTGGAGGATTTGGGTTGGTATGTAGTCGATAATTTGCCACCAGCGTTACTTGAAAATTTAATTGACCTGGTAAATGTTTCCATGAAAAGAATTGCAGTAGTTATTGATGTAAGAGGGCGAGCTTTTTTCAATGATCTGAAACAGTCTTTAGCCCTTTTAGCAGATCAAGGGGTTTCTCGAAAGATACTCTTCATAGATGCATCCGATGAGGTCCTGGTTCGCCGATTTGAATCAACTAGGAGACCGCACCCACTACAAGGCTCAGATCGAATTCTAGATGGCATTACCAAAGAACGAGAGAAACTTCGCGAAGTTAAAGATAGTGCCGATCTAGTAATTGACTCCTCTTCACTTAATATTCATCAGCTTGAAAAAAAGATTAATGAGTATTTTATTGAGGATTCAAATGCAGACTTGAGAGTAAATATTCTTTCCTTCGGTTATAAGTATGGAATTCCTATTGATGCTGATTTGGTTGTAGATTGTCGTTTTATTGCAAATCCTCATTGGAATCCAAAGCTACGTCCACTCACTGGGCTTGATAAGCCGGTGAGTGATGAGATTTTGAAGAGTGAAAATGTACAGGAGTTTTTAAGTAAGTACCAAGCATTATTTGAAACTATGGCTTTAGGTTTTATAACTGAAGGTAGAAGGTACTTAACTTTGGCGATTGGTTGTACTGGCGGAAAGCATCGCTCAGTAGCGATCACACAGGAATTGGTATCAAAATTAACTGTCGGTTCAAAACTTTCTAAATACAAAATAGAGACTAAAGGGTTGCATCGAGATTTGGGTAGAGAGATATAAATGGGCGCTCAACCAAAGGTTGTTTGTTTAGGTGGTGGCCATGGACTTGCGGCTACTTTGGCAGCAATGCGGACACTTACCAATAATGTCACTGCTGTAGTAACAGTTGCAGACAATGGTGGATCCTCTGGTCGTCTAAGAGCTGAATTTAATTCACTTCCGCCAGGTGATCTTCGAATGGCATTAGCAGCACTTTGTGCCGATGATGAATGGGGTAGAAGTTGGGCTGAAATAATGCAATATCGATTTACTAGCAATGGTGAAATGGATAACCACGCAATTGGGAATTTATTACTCACTGCTTTATGGGATCGTGATCAAGATCCGGTGCAAGGGTTAGATCGAGTTGGACAATTGCTTAAGGTTGTGGGAAGAGTTTTACCTATGGCCTTAGAACCTTTAGATATTGAGGGAAAATTCACTAATTCATCTGGCACTTCAGTTGTTCGTGGACAAGTGGAAGTAGCGGCTGCATCTGGTCAAGTTAGTGAGCTCCGCTTAATTCCAGAGCGACCAAAACCAACTCCAGAGGTGAAAAAAGCTTTAGCGGACGCAGATTGGATAACTATTGGACCTGGTTCATGGCTCTCCAGTGTCATGCCTCATTTTCTGTTGACGGAGCAGGCAGATCAAATTCGCGCCAGTAAAGGGCGAAAGATAATGATATTTAATTTGCCTGATAAAAATATCTCAGATGAGTTTGCTGGCTTGTCACTTGAGGCTCATTTGCAGTTGGTTTTAGATCACATTCCTGATCTGAAGATAGATATAGCATTAATTGATAAATCATTAGATAAGAGACATGCAGGTTTTAATAGCCTTGTTGCTAAGTGTGGCGGTAAGGTTTTGGCATATGACTTAGCAGATAAAGTCCAATCTTTCCACCATGATCGAGATAAATTAATTTCTGCTTTCAGCCACATTTTTGGCTAAGACCTGCTTAGATACTCCCATCAATTACGGAGGAAATTAAATGGCAATGACCGAAGCAGTTAAGGATGAGCTAAGTAGGCTCTCTATAACTAAGCCTTGCTGTCGAAAGGCGGAAGTATCTGCATTACTTAGATTTGCAGGCGGATTACATATCGCGGCTGGAAAAATAATCATCGAGGTTGAATTAGATACCGCCCAAAGTGCGCGCCGCTTAAGAAAAGATATATCAGAGGTTTTTGGCCATGAAAGTGAGCTATCAGTAGTTTCATCAAGTGGAATACGCAGAGGCAGCCGCTACATTGTTAGAGTTTTAGCTGATGGTGGCGCACTAGCTAGACAAACTGGTTTAGTAGATGCCAATAACAGGCCAATTCGAGGACTACCGCCACAGGTGGTTTCTGCAGCGATTTGTGATTCCGAAGCAGCATGGCGGGGAGCGTTTTTAGCACATGGTTCTTTGACTGAGCCAGGTAGGTCATCAGCATTAGAAATAACTTGTCCTGGACCAGAGGCAGCGTTAGCACTAGTTGGCGCAGCTCGAAGATTGGGAATTGTCGCTAAGGCAAGAGAGGTTCGAAGTGTAGATCGAGTGGTAATCAGAGATGGTGATGCGATTGGCGCGTTACTCACCCGACTTGGGGCACACGAAACAGTATTGGCTTGGGAAGAGCGAAGAATGCGGCGCGAGGTGAGAGCTACTGCAAATCGGTTAGCAAATTTCGATGATGCAAACTTACGCCGCTCGGCAAGGGCTGCAGTTGCAGCATCAGCAAGAGTTCAACGGGCCATGGAAATTCTTGGACTGCAAATACCAGATCATCTTAAGGAAGCAGGTGAACTCAGGGTTAATCATGGGCAAGCAAGTTTGGAAGAATTAGGTTCACTTGCATCACCGCCAATGACAAAGGATGCGATTGCGGGAAGAATCCGACGATTGCTAGCGATGGCTGATAAGCGAGCACGCGAAATGGGAGTACCAGATACTGAAGCAAGTATCAGCCCTGATTTATTGAACTAGCAGTAACTCTTGGCTGGTAAGATTAGGTTTCACAACATTGTGAATTTTAATAATTTATGAGAAATGTCGAGCGAGGATTAAATGATAAAAGTTGGCGTTAATGGCTTTGGAAGAATAGGCAGAAATTTTCTTCGTGCAGCACTTGAATCTGGCGCTAATTTTGAAATAGTTGGCATTAATGATCTGACTGATAACGCAACTCTTGCTCATTTATTGAAATATGATTCAATATTAGGCCGTTTGAAAGTACCGGTGACATTTACCGACTCCACCATCACCGTTGGTGGAAAAACTATTTCAATTAGCGCTGAACGTGATCCGGCCAATATTCCTTGGAGAAAGTTGGGCGTGGATGTTGTTGTGGAATCAACAGGAATTTTTACTAAAGCCACGGATGCTGGAAAACATATTGCAGCTGGCGCGAAGAAAGTAATCATTTCTGCTCCTGCAACTGATGAAGACATAACAATTGTGATGGGTGTAAACCATGAAAAATACGATTCAGCCAAGCACAACATAATTTCAAATGCTTCTTGTACAACTAATTGCCTAGCACCAATGGCAAAGGTTTTAAATGATGAGTTTGGAATTGTTCGCGGATTAATGACGACTATTCATGCGTATACAAATGACCAAGTTATCCTCGACTTTCCGCATAAAGATTTACGCCGATCACGAGCAGCCGCACTTTCGATAATTCCAACCTCTACAGGTGCAGCGAAAGCAATCTCTTTGGTCTTGCCAGAATTAAAGGGCAAACTTGATGGTTACGCGTTAAGGGTTCCAGTACCAACTGGTTCTGCAACTGACCTAACAGTTGAATTATCTAAAGAAGCGTCTGTCGCCGAGATAAATGCAGCTCTTAAGAAGGCAAGTCAAGGTGCTCTAAAAGGTTATATGACCTACACCGAAGATCCAATTGTCTCTGTAGATATTGTTACAGATCCAAGTTCATGCATTGTTGATGCAGGGTTAACTAAGGTAATCGGAAGTACCGCAAAAGTAGTTGGTTGGTATGACAATGAATGGGGATACTCAAATAGATTGGTTGACCTGATTCAATATATAGGTAAATCTTTATAATATTAATGGAAATTAAAACTCTTTCACAATTAGATCTACAAAATAAAAGAGTGATATTACGATGTGACTTGAATGTGCCAATCAAAGATGGCGTCATAATTGATGACAGACGTATACGCGCCTCTTTAAGCACGATCAGAAAACTACTAGCAAAAGACTGCTCAATCGTAGTAATTGCACATCTAGGGCGGCCGAAGCCAGATCAGAAAAATAACTTATCTCTGGCGCCAGTAGCCAAACGGCTTAGTGAGTTATTGGAAACAGAAGTAGCTTTTTCGGAAGAGATCATCGGAATTAAACAAAAGACGGACTCATTGAAAACTGGTCAGATCTTGCTATTAGAGAACATTAGATTCTTGGCAGCAGAAACTAGTAAAGATGAGTTAGAGCGAAAAGCCTTATCGAGTGAGCTAGCAACTTATGGGCAGGTTTATATAGGAGATGGTTTTGGCGCCGTGCATCGTAAACATGCATCAGTTTATGAATTGGCAAAGATGATGCCGCATGCTGCTGGAGATTTAATAATTACTGAGTTGGGTGTGCTTGAAAAGCTCACTATGAATCCAAACCGTCCATACGGAGTAGTTTTGGGAGGGGCAAAAGTTTCAGACAAAATTGGTGTAATTTCAAATTTGCTGGAAAAGGTAGATCTCATAGCAATCGGAGGTGGAATGGTTTTCACTTTTTTATCGGCTCACGGTAAAGAAATCGGCAAATCACTAGTAGAAAATGATTTGATTCCAACTGTCAAAGAGTTAATGAAACGTGCAGAGAATCTCGGTGTAAAGATAATTTTGCCTACAGATATTGTTGTAGCAAAGGAGTTTAACGCAGAGTCAAATGCAACAATAGTTGCATCCGATGAAATACCAAAGGATCAGATGGGATTGGATATTGGACCAGAAAGTGCTCGTTTTTTTGCAGATGAAATAGGAAAGTGCAAGACTGTTTTTTGGAATGGCCCAATGGGGGTATTTGAGTTTAATAATTTTTCAAATGGCACGAGATCAGTGGCGCAAGCACTGACTAAAATTGATGGAATAAGTGTGGTCGGCGGGGGAGATTCAGCTGCTGCAGTACGTAAACTAGGATTTAGCGATCAGGATTTTGGCTATATTTCAACAGGTGGCGGTGCATCTCTTGAATATCTTGAGGGCAAAGAATTGCCTGGCCTAGTGGCGTTAAGTTAGAGAAAGAGAAGCATGCGAAAACCATTGATTGCTGGAAATTGGAAGATGAATTTAAATCATTTAGAGGCGATTGCAGTTACGCAAAAGTTGGCTTACTCACTAGAAGATCGAGATTACGATGCGGTTGAAATCGTAATATTTCCACCGTTCACTGATCTAAGATCAGTTCAAACATTAATTGATGGTGATCGCTTACGTTTACTGTATGGTGCGCAAGATTTATCGGCATCTGCATCAGGGGCTCATACCGGAGATATTTCTGGTTCGATGCTTGCAAAATTAGGCTGTACTTATGTTCTTGTCGGCCATAGTGAACGCCGTGCTAGTCACAAAGAGAGTGATGAGCTTATTAATAAAAAGATTAAGGCTGTATTTTCTAATGAGCTAAAACCAATACTTTGTGTCGGCGAGGATCTGGAAATACGTGAAGCAGGAAATCATATTGCTCATGTGCTCGACCAATTAAGAAATTGTCTCAAAGGGTTTCATAAGCCAGACTTGAAGAAGATCGTCATTGCGTATGAGCCTGTCTGGGCGATTGGAACCGGAAAAACAGCAACTCCTGAAGATGCTCAAGAAGTCTGTGCAGCTATTCGGAAAGAGTTAAGAAAAATTGGAAGTGATGAAATAGCTGATAATTGTCGTATTCTTTATGGTGGGTCAGTAAAGTCAATTAACACTCTGGATATTATGAAAGAAGAAGATGTTGACGGTGCGTTAGTGGGCGGTGCCTCCCTTGATCCAGAAGAATTTGCAAGGATTTCTAAATTTCATAGGGTTTTGAACAAGGCTTAGAATGGGCGGATTACAGATAAAGTGGGAAAAGATAGTATCCTTGGCCCATACCAGCGAATTTAGGGTGAAGGCGAGTAAATGACTTTAGCATTAACAATTAGTCTTATTTTGACAAGTGTTTTGATGATTGTGCTAGTACTTCTACACAAAGGTAAAGGTTCAGGACTGTCAGACTTATTTGGTGGTGGAATTTCATCAACTTATGGCGGATCCTCTGTCGTAGAAAAGAATTTAGATCGAATTACAATAATTGTAGGTGGTGTTTGGTTTGCATCAGTTATAGCACTTAGCTTGTTGTTAAAATAGATTCAGAAACTAAGGAGTAAAAATGGCCGGTCGTAGTGCAATTCGCGGGAGTCGTGTCGGTGCTGGGCCAATGGGTGAGGCCGAACGCGGTGAGTCAATTGCGCGCTTCAGAGTTTCATATTGGTGTGCGAACGGACATGAAACTAAACCATCATTTGCTGAAGATGGAACGGTAGAAGTTCCTGTCGAGTGGGATTGCCCTCGATGTGGGTTTCCAGCTGGCCAGGATAAAAATAAACCACCAATGCCAACTAAAAACGAACCATATAAAACACACTTGGCTTACGTTAAAGAGCGTCGAACCGAAGCAGAAGCAAATAAAATTTTAGAGATTGCTTTAAAAAAACACCGTGGTGAGGATTAAAAGCTTTCAATATCCTTCAATAATTTTTCAAATGCTTTCTGTCGATCTTTTAAGTGAATTCTAATTACAGGTAGTTTGCGCTCCCTTAATGCCAGTCCATCTCCTAAAGCTTGCGCCATTATCAGGTCTCCAAAATCGAATGATTGCCCGGGGATTTCTAGTGTCGTCATCGGGGTTGAAGTTATTTGGATAAAGCTACCATTTAATTGGCCGCCTTTGTGAATTTGTCCAGTTGAGTGAAGAAATCTAGGACCCCAACCAAAAGTCACTGGTTTCTTAACCTTATTTGCAATCAATCTCCTTAGACGGATAATTTGCTTATCATCTTCTTTATTAAGATAGGCCATGATTGCAATGTACTTGGAATCAATCTTTAGAAATTCAGACAAATTTTTGCATGAATCATCTGAGTAGGTGGAAATTTCATCATCCTCGTAAGAGGAAATTGGCTGCACAAATGTTTCATTTTTAATTGAACTTAATATGCTTTCTGTTCTTTCTTTTGCCTCAATTACATTAGGTTGATCGAAGGGATCCACTTTTAGCAGGTAACACAACAGAGCGGTTACCCACTCCCATAAAATAAACTGCTCGCCAAGGGTGCCCTCAACTACTAGATTAAAATCTCCATTTGCAAAACCAATTGATAAACCCGCAATAGCGTCATCTGGATGCTCAATTATGACCGGCAGGCGGCCTTGTTGGTTCTTGCCAGTTGACTCAGCAATTAGCTGCTCAACCCAATCAGAAAGACCTGGAATAGTTGATTGATAGTCAGAAAAATTAATTATCTGCTTAGTGCTGTCAAAGAGCAAGGCTGCAAGTACAACCGCAGGTGAGTCATCTGCGACCAATTTCCTCGATAGTGCTTCAGCATCATCTAGCATGATGGATATATCAACACCTGCTAGC
The DNA here is from genome assembly GCA_009691185.1 of Candidatus Nanopelagicaceae bacterium. Taxonomy (GTDB): domain Bacteria; phylum Actinomycetota; class Actinomycetes; order Nanopelagicales; family Nanopelagicaceae; genus Nanopelagicus. The sequence continues at coordinate 24,613 of SHVD01000011.1, forward strand.
GCAGCTGGCACCAAACCAAAGGCTGATAATGCACTGAATCGGCCACCAACATTTGAATCCGCATTTACAACTTTATATCCCTGTCCTCGCGATGACTTATCAAGAGCAGTCCCAGAATCGGTAACAATAACAATATGATCAATTGGATTTAAGCCTTCTTGTTTTAAAAGCTCTTCAAACAATTTAAGATGCGAGATAGTTTCAATAGTTGTTCCTGACTTAGACCCAACAACAATGACTACGTCAGATAGTTTTTTTGGTATGGAAGCCTGAATCTGATCCGGGTTAGTTGAATCAATAATCGTTAATTTCTTTTTGTAAGTGGCTGCAATT
>SHVD01000012.1 GCA_009691185.1 Candidatus Nanopelagicaceae bacterium
CCAGGAGATATTCCCAAGACAAACCGTGCGTTAATTAGGTCGGCCATGATCTATAAGCCTACGATGGGAATTATGTTGCAGCGTTCATTGCGTGATCCTGTCGCCAAAATTATTGCGCCATTGGTCAAAACTTTGATCAAAATGAGGGTTAGTGCCAACCAAATCTCGACTATTGGGGGATTAGGCAGTGTTGTTAGCGCTCTTTATTTTTTCTCTAATGGCCGCTTTTTCATCGGGGTTATCTGGGTCAGTGTGTTTGTGGCATTTGATTTATTTGATGGGGCGGTAGCTAGAGCATCCAACAAAGGGATAAGTAAGTGGGGAGCACTTCTTGACTCAACATTAGATCGATTAAGTGATGGTGCGATATTCATTGGTGCACTTATTTATTTCATTGATCAAAATGATCCATTGGTACCAGTTTTACTGATTGCTACATTCGCCTCCTTCATGGTCTCCTATATCAAAGCTCGTGCTGAATCATTGTTAATCAAATGCGAAGGTGGTTTAGCAGAAAGAGGTGAGCGGGTAATCATAATTCTTACTGCTTACGGCTTGCATGGACTTGGAGTTGACCACGCGATGGCAGTGGGTATTTGGTTGCTTGCGTTAATTTCTGTTTTCACGATGATTCAACGAATGATGATTGTTTATAAAGCGGTGAAATAGATGCATTTGTTCTATCTGCTGGTATGGCGATTAATCGGAGTGCTACCAGAAAAAATGGCGTATAGGTTGGCAAATTTGGTCTCTGATCAGATATATCGACGCCAACGCAAAAGTGTTAAGCGCCTACGCAGTAATTACCAAAAAGTTATGCCAGAGTTATCGCAGGTTGATTTAGAAAAACTAACCAAAGCGGGGATGAGATCTTACCTACGCTACTGGTTTGATACCTTTCGACTTAACAAGTGGAGTAAAGCACGGATTTTAGAAACTACCTTTGTTGTGAGAGAAAACTTGCTCAGGGATCCAATTGAAAGTAAGCAAGGATGCATAGTTGCATTGCCACATGCAGGTAATTGGGATCATGCAGCTGCATATTTTTGTTCAACTGGCATTCCAGTTACGGCGGTAGTTGAGAAATTAAAGCCGGAGGCAATTTTTAAGAAATTTCTTGACTATCGACGAAGCATTGGTATTGAGGCAATTAGTCATACTGAAAAAGCTATCCCCATATTAGTTGAGCGGTTAGAAGCTGGAAAACTAGTTGCCCTAGTTGCAGATCGTGACATGTCTAGAAATGGTGTTGAGGTTGATTTCTTTGGTCACACCGCCAAAATGCCAGCAGGTCCGGCCATATTAGCCTTGAAAACTGGTTCACCATTGGTAACTGTTTATATCCGATATTTAGATCATGGAATTGAAATTACTTTTGATGAAACAATCAAGCTCCCTGTTGGCAAGAGCGAAGAGGAGTCAATAAAAATTATTACCCAATCAATGGCAGATAATTTTGCCAAGCGGATCAAAGGCTCACCGTTTGATTGGCATATGTTGCAGAGGATTTGGCTAGATGAAGAAAATTAGAATTGGCATGGTTTGTCCATATGGTTGGGATACTCCAGGTGGTGTACAGACACACATAAGAGATCTAGCTGATCATTTGATTGAAGAGGGACATTACGTTTCAGTTCTTACACCAGTAAGTTATGACTCCGCACAGAGTGCAAATTATGTTGTAAATGCTGGGAAACCAATCTCAATTCCAGTAAATGGTTCAGTAGCAAAAATTTTGTTTGGACCAGTTGCAAGCTCTAGGGCGAAACAATGGATTGCATCAGAGGATTTTGATCTGCTGCATCTGCATGAACCTGCAATTCCCTCCCTCTCACTACTCGCTTGTTCTGCGGCTGAGGGTCCGTTAGTAGGCACATTTCATGTTTCTACTCAAAAGAAAAAGGCGATCTATGCGATTGGGCCAATATTGGAGCCGATCGTGGAGAAATTAACCGCAAGGATTGCAGTTAGTGAGTTAGCAAGATCAACTCTGAAGGATCATTTTGATACCGACGCGGTGGTTATTCCAAATGGCATTGATGGACAGCGTTATGCCAATGCGAAAATTTCGGAAAACTATTCTGGTGGGCATACAGTGGGATTCATCGGCAGATTTGAGGAGTCGCGCAAGGGATTGCAGGTATTAATTGATTCTCTGGCAATAGTTTCAAGATTCATTCCAGATGTTACCTACTTAGTCGCAGGGCCTGGAGAAAGTGAAGATTTCTTGAAGCGATTGAATCCACAATTGCGCAGCAGAATCAAGTTTTTGGGATTACTAACTAATGAAGAGAAAATGAGCTTCTTAAAAACAGTTCAGATTTATGTTGCACCTAATACCGGAAGTGAATCTTTTGGCATCATTTTAACTGAAGCGCTCTCGGCTGGAACTGCGGTAGTTGCAAGTGATATTCCAGCTTTTAAAGCTGTACTTGAAAATGGTGCTGCAGGTGATCTGTTTATCAATGGTGACAGCGCAGATTTAGCAAAAGTTTTAGTTGCTCTTCTTCGTGATGATGAAAGACGAAAAAAGTTGGCAGAGAACGGAAAACTCAGCGCTCAAAAGTATGATTGGCAGGTAGTTGCTGAACAAATTGAGCATATTTACGAAATGGCGATAGCAAGTGGAGATAAAGTGCGCCTATCCTCTGAAAATAGATTTTGGAGCAGACGATGAGTCTAGAAACCCTGCTTCCAATTCTTATTGTTGTTTTACTTGGATGGTATTTATCCTTTTTAGCCTCAAGATTGGACCGACTCCACCACAGAGTTGAAACATCATGGGCGACATTGGATTCATTTTTGCAACAACGAGCAGCACTTGCCCAAGAGATTGTTTTAGAGTCCAATTTAGATCCCGCCACCGCTTATCTAATCTCTAGCTCAGCAGTTAATGCTAGGAGTGCTCAATTAAAGGAGCGCTCTGCAGTGGAGAGTATTTTATCCGAGTCGTTAAAACTGGTTCAGGGCTCGGCTGTTGATAACTCACTGAACCTACCTTCAGAGCTATTAGTTGAACTTTCTGATTTAACTGTCAAAATAAAACTAGCAATTAACATCCATTTAGAAGCGGTTAACGCCACAAGAAATGTCAGATCAAAACTCTTAATTCGCCTCTTCAGATTGGCTGGCAAAGCACCATTACCGATTCGGTATGAATTTGAGGATGATATTTTGTGAGGCTGGTAAAACGCTCACTACTATTAATTTCTATATTGGTAGTGCTGATCTCGTTAGCTGGAGTACCCAACACAGATATTTTTAAATCAGAGCCTGAGGTTGCTAAAAATCTCTTCAATGGTCTTCCTGGCACAAACAATCAAATATTGGTGGTGAAAGTAGATGATACAAAGTATGCCCATCCGCAGATTGGAATTGAAGACGCTGACATTGTTTATGTTGAACAGGTTGAAGGTGGCCTAACAAGATTAGCTGTTGTATACACATCCAAGTTACCGCCACTGATTGGACCAGTTAGATCTGCACGGGTATCTGATATTGAGCTACTGGCACAATTTGGCCGAGTTGGCTTTGCCTATAGTGGTGCCCAATCCAAAATACGACCAGTAATTGCGGCGGCAAACTTGGAAAATATCTCAGCAGAACGTAACCCACCAACTATTTACACAACAGATCCAAGCAGACCAGGACCTTTCAATATGATCTTGAAGCCAGATTTGCTTCTACAGCGGGCCAACTCGAATCCAAAAACCAGAATAGATACAGCAACGGTTGCACCTTTTTTATTTGGTGAACCAAGTAAAGGTGAAACTCTAACCGCTTCGGGAAAGGTAAAGTGGCCAAATGCAAAATATGAACTGCGTTGGGATGCAGTGAATAGCAAATGGCTTATTTACTTTAATGATCAGCCAAATGTCGCAGCCTCAGGCGAGCAGTTGTATGCTGACACTGCAATCATCCAGATTGTTTCGATCACACCCTCAATTTATGGTGATAAATTTGGTGAGATTACTCCATTTAGTAAGACAACCGGAGTGGGTAAAGCTGTGATGCTTAGGGATGGTTTTAGTTATCAACTTAATTGGCAGCGAGATCTTGAGACCGACTTAACCACCTGGCGAACTGCTAATGGAGAAATTGCCAACTTTAAGCCAGGGCGTACCTGGATATTTCTAACAGACACCCCACCGGTCCTAGCCCCGTAATCTGCCCTTTCCTGTGTGATCAAGGCTTCATTTAATAGTCATTGCCTTCTGAAAGTAATTAGTACAATAGGAGGCTAGAAAGTTGATGGGGAGAAAAAAATGTCTAAAGAGACAGGAACAGCACGAGTAAAGCGCGGCATGGCAGAGATGCTTAAGGGCGGCGTCATTATGGATGTTGTAAATGTTGAGCAAGCGAAAATTGCGGAAGACGCAGGCGCTGTAGCAGTAATGGCGTTAGAGCGCGTACCAGCAGATATTCGTGCCCAAGGTGGCGTTGCTCGCATGTCTGATCCAGACATGATCACCGCGATTCAAGCAGCGGTTTCAATCCCAGTAATGGCGAAGGCAAGAATTGGTCATTTTGTTGAAGCACAAATTTTACAAACACTTGGTGTTGATTACATTGATGAATCAGAGGTTTTAACCCCAGCTGATTATGCAAACCATATTGACAAGTGGAATTTCACAATTCCATTTGTTTGTGGTGCCACAAATCTAGGTGAGGCACTTCGCCGTATTAATGAGGGTGCGGCAATGATTCGCTCTAAGGGTGAAGCAGGAACTGGTGATGTTTCAAATGCAACTATGCATATACGCACCATCTCAACTGAGTTGCGACGATTATCTTCAATGCGCGAGGATGAGTTGTATGTTGCTGCAAAAGAAATGCAAGCTCCGTATGATTTGGTAAAAGAAGTTGCAAGTACTGGGAAACTGCCAGTAGTGCTATTTACTGCAGGAGGAATCGCAACACCAGCAGATGCTGCGATGATGATGCAACTTGGTGCAGATGGAGTATTTGTTGGTTCTGGAATATTCAAATCAGGAGATCCTGCAAAGCGTGCTGCTGCTTGTGTTAAAGCAGTTACTTATTACACCGATGCGAAAGTTATTGCCGACGTATCTCGTGGTTTAGGGGATGCGATGGTTGGAATTAACGTTGCTGATATCCCAGTACCGCATCGTCTTGCGGAGCGGGGCTGGTAGTTGTGAAAATTGGAGTACTTTCACTCCAAGGTGATGTTCGCGAACATATTAAATCGCTGAGTGATTGTGGCGTAGAAGCACAAGCGGTAAATACTAAAGAGCAAATTGAATCAATATCTGCCTTGGTGATTCCTGGCGGAGAATCAACAACCATTGCAAAACTCGCTCGGTCCTTTGATTTATTTGATTTAATCTCAGATCGTATTAAATCTGGCATGCCTACCTACGGAGCATGCGCTGGAATGATCTTGCTTTCTGATGTGGTGAAGGATGCAATTGAAGGCCAAGAGACTTTTGGTGGAATAGATATGGTGGTGCGCCGTAATGCATTCGGCCGCCAGGTTGATTCTTTTGAGACCGATATAAAATTTAAAGGTATTACTGAACCAGCAATTCGTGCAGTCTTTATTCGTGCTCCGTGGGTGGAGTCAGTCGGAGCAAATGTTGAGCTCTTATCTGAAATTACTGATGCAAATGGCGTAAAACACCCAGTGGCAGTTAGATCTGGTCATTTATTGGCAACCTCTTTTCATCCAGAGCTAACTGGAGATAATCGGGTTCATAAGTATTTTGTCGAGGTTATTTGCCGCGAGTTGGCAATCTTTAAGAAGTAGTCAAAGGATAGATATGAGCGGTCATTCCAAATGGGCAACCATCAAACACAAAAAAGCTATTTTAGATTCAAGGCGCTCTAAGAATTTTGCAAAATTAATAAAAGCAATTGAAGTTTCATCTCGTGTCGGAGGCGCTGACATGAGTGGGAATCCAACATTATTTGATGCGGTAACAAAGGCAAAAAAGAATTCAGTACCTGCGGATAATATTGATCGGGCTATTAAGCGAGGTGCTGGCCTTGAAACTGGCGGAAAAGTATGGGAAACAATTATGTATGAAGGGTATGCAGCGGGAGGAGTGGCACTATTAATTGAGTGCCTATCAGATAATAGAAATCGGGCAGCCTCTGAGGTGCGAGTAGCTGTGACTAGAAATGGCGGCACAATGGCAGATCCAGGCTCTGTTTCATATCTATTTAATCGCAAGGGTGTAGTAATTGTTTCAAAGCAAGAGGGTAAGGTCAGTGAAGAGGCTTTACTAGAAGTGGTATTGGAAGCAGGGGCGCAAGAGGTGAATGAATTGTCTGAAGCCTTTGAAATAGTTTGCCAGCCAGCAGATTTAGTTGCAGTTCGTAAATCATTGCAAACAGCCAGTATCGATTATGAATCTGCAGACTCCTCCTTATTGCCAACAATGTCTATACCAATTGACACCAATACAGCTAAGAAGGTATTTGAATTGATTGAAGCTATTGAGGATTTAGATGATGTTCAAAATGTATATGGAAACTTTGATGTTTCAGATGAGGTAATGGCGAGCCTTAGTTCATAAGTATTTCACGCTGATTAGGCTTACACCATGCGCGTTTTAGGGATAGATCCAGGATTAACTAGATGCGGTGTAGGCGTTGTTGATTCAACTGGCCCACAGAAGCTTGCGATGATCGCAGTTGGAGTAATAAAAACTGATGTGGATGCATCACTTGATCAACGATTATTGCAATTAGAAAAAGAGATCTCAATCTGGATCAATAAATATCAGCCAGATGTGGTTGCAGTCGAGCGGGTATTTTCAAAATTGAATGTTAAGACAGCAATGGCAACTGGTCAGGCGGCAGGAGTTGCTTTACTTTTGGCCGCAAAGGTTGGTATTCCAGTTGTCATGCACACACCAAGCGAAGTCAAGGCAGCTGTTACTGGTTCAGGCCGGGCTGATAAGAAACAGGTAGCACAGATGGTCAAGCGACTACTTAAATTGAAGGAAATCCCAAAACCAGTAGATGCCACCGATGCGTTAGCCCTTGCTATCTGCCATCATTGGCGGGGAGTGGGAAATGCAAGATTAGCTAAGGCGAAGAAAAAGGCGAGTAAGAAACGATGATTAGTTCAATCACTGGCAAAGTGAAATCAATAACTGCTAACTCATTAGTTGTTGAGGTTGGCGGTGTTGGAGTTCTACTGCAGGTACCGACGCGAGTTGCATCATCTATGCAGATGGGTGAACAGGTCAGTTTTCATACATATTTAATTGTTCGTGAGGATGCATTAATTCTGTATGGTTTCAGCGAGGTGGTGGACAGGGAGTTTTTTGAACTACTGCTATCTGTAACTGGAATTGGTCCAAAAGTCGCACAATCTATTTTGGCTAACTCTGGTGCTGCCAGCATCGCCGCCGCAATCACTTCATCAGATTTAAAATCTTTAGAGTCAGTTCCTGGTTTGGGTAAAAAAGGCGCGCAGCGATTAGTGCTTGAATTAAAGGATAAGGCACCAGCATTTGCAGATGGAAAAGTAAATAAAAATCTTCCATTGTCTAATCAAGTCGAGAATGCATTACAAGGTCTGGGTTACTCAGCAAAGGAATCTAACTCCATGCTAAGGCAGGTGATGAGTAATGAAAAGATCGAGGGTTTATCTGCTGCACAAATATTGAAATTGGCCCTTAAAGTGGGGGGTAAGAATTAAATGAGTGATGAAATAAGTAATCAAAATGCCGATGATGCAGAGCGGGTAGCAGAGCTTGCCCTCAGACCCAAGACACTTAAAGAATTTGTTGGACAGTATCGTGTTCGTGATCAGTTAGATCTACTGCTCTGCGCTGCAAGGGAACGTAAATCACCGGCTGATCACATTTTATTTTCTGGTCCACCAGGATTAGGAAAGACCACATTAGCAATGATTGTGGCAGCTGAGATGGATACACCAATCAGAATTACTTCAGGTCCTGCGATTCAGCATGCTGGAGATTTAGCATCAATACTCTCCTCGTTAGTGGAAGGTGAAATTCTTTTCTTAGATGAAATCCATCGAATGTCCAGACCGGCTGAAGAGATGCTTTATCTAGCAATGGAGGATTTTCGAGTTGATGTAATTGTTGGTAAAGGAGCGGGAGCAACCTCGATACCTTTGGAATTACCTCACTTCACATTAGTTGGTGCCACAACCCGTGCAGGCTTACTACCAAGTCCACTTCGAGATCGATTTGGCTTTACTGCGCAACTAGATTTCTATGAATCAGAGGAGTTATTTCAGATAATTAAACGCAGTGGGCGGTTATTAGATATTGAGATCGATGATTTGGCAATCTCAGAAATTGCATCAAGATCTCGTGGGACACCTCGAGTAGCAAATCGTCTACTGCGTCGAGTGCGAGATTATGCTCAGGTAAATAAAGAAAAAACAGTTCAACTAAATCATGCCCAAGCCGCCTTAAAGATATATGAAGTTGATGAGATTGGCCTAGATCGACTAGACAAATCAGTACTCACTGCATTAATTAAAAACTTTAATGGTGGGCCAGTGGGCGTTTCAACTCTTGCAATGGCGGTAGGGGAGGAGATTGAAACTATTGAATCCTTAGCTGAACCATTTTTGGTACGCCTTGGTTTTTTAGCTAGAACACCACGTGGTCGAATAGCAACAGCAGCAGGATGGATGCATCTTGGGATTAAGCCTCCGCTATCAGTTCAAATTGGCAGTGATGCCACACTCTTTGATCAAGATCCTGATATTGCGCAATAAGCCAATAAATACGGCGTTAATTGCATCCTAGTTGGCTCGGATTTCTCAATAATCTCCCCTCAGCCTAGAATTACCCTTCATGTCTGCTAATAAAATCGCAAATACTCAATCTAGAGCGGTTAGAACAATCTCAATTTTGTTGTTAACACTTCTTGGATTCACTGGAGTTGCTTTTGTACTGGGTGCGACCACATTCAAATTAGGCCTAGACCTTCAAGGAGGCACCAGCGTCACTTTGCAACCGCGAATTGAGCAGGGACAAAGTGGAAAAGTTACTCCTGAGGCCATTAATCAAGCCGTTGAAATTATTCGCCAACGTGTTAACTCACTTGGAGTGGCAGAATCTGAAGTATCAGCTCAAGGAACAGGTGTTAATCGCCAGATTGTTATTTCAGTTCCAGGAGAGACCGGTCGCAGAATCGTTGATTTAGTAGGACAAACAGCAGAGTTGAGATTTCGCCCAGTTTTCGCAGAAGGGGCAGCAAATGCCACCTCTTTAACGACTGACACCGCAACGGCAATATTACCGCCAGGGGTAACTCCAGAATTAAATGCGCAATATGCAGCGCTTGATTGCACTTTGCCACAAAATAGACAAGGTGGATCCAGCAGCAATGAAGCGGTCGCAGTCGTAAGTTGTGATCGAAGTGGAAATCTTAAATACATTTTGGCGCCAGCAGAGGTTCTAGGTCGACAAGTAACTAAGGCAAGTGCGCTTCTAGACCCACAGGGAGCATCTGGCTGGTATGTAACTTTAGATTTTGATGGGGAAGGCAGTGGAAAATTTGGCGCTATGACCACAAGATTAACCTCGCTACCACAACCACAAAATCAGGCGGCTATTGTTTTAGATGGTTTGGTTTACTCAGCTCCTAGAATTAATGAACCAATTAATACTGGCACTGCGCAAATTACTGGAAACTTTACTCAGCCCGAAGCGCAAGACCTTTCAAATGTTCTAAAATACGGCGCTCTGCCACTGGCTTTTGATCGTGGTGAGGTTCAACAGGTTTCACCTTCGTTAGGTGCTGATCAGTTACGCGGCGGTTTGATCGCGGGAATTCTTGGGCTATTTCTGGTAATAATCTATTCAATACTTTATTACCGAGGACTTGGTCTTGTTTCCGTAGGTTCATTGCTAGTTGCATCCGTAATGGCATTTTTATCGATTCTACTTCTTGGAGAAACTATTGGATTTACCTTAACGCTGGCGGGTATTGCTGGAGTTATTGTGGCAATTGGTATTACTGCAGATTCATTTATTGTTTATTTCGAGCGTATTCGAGATGAAGTGCGAGAAGGTAAATCTCTGAAATCAGCTGTTGAGACTGGTTGGGTTAGGGCTCGACGTACCGTAATTGTCGCAGATGCTGTTTCTATGATTGCAGCTTTGATGCTTTACTTCTTTGCTGTTGGTGGCGTTCGAGGATTTGCGTTTACGCTAGGACTCACCACTGTAATCGATTTAATTGTTGTTTTCTTCTTCACAAAACCATTGGTAACCGTGCTTGCTCGTTACTCATTCTTTAATCAGGGTCACCGTCTATCTGGGTTTTCAGCCAAATCATTGGGAGTGGTTGAGAAAGCAGCTGTGCAATCAGGGGAGGTCAAATAATGGCAAAGTTCTCAGGTTTAGGTGGCCGGCTATATCGTGGTGAAACTTCAATTGATTTTATTGGCAAACGTAAGATTTGGTATGGCATTTCAGGCTTACTAATACTTGCTTCGGCTGCAACTTTGTTTACTCAAGGTTTGCATCTTGGAATTGAGTTTAAAGGTGGATCTTCATTTACAGTCACCTCAAATAATGCTTCAGTCCAAACTGCCGAAAGCGCTCTAACTGAGGCGGGAATTAAAACCCAAACCATTATTCAAAAAGTTGGAAACGATAAGGTTCGTATTCAAACGGATGCGCTAACCTCAGTAGAACAAAATGCTGTTGAGGCAAGCCTTGCCACTAAATTCAATGTCAGTGTGGACTCAATTGATTCTCAAATAATCGGTCCTTCTTGGGGTGAGGAAATCACGCGCAGGGCGATCTACGGATTAATTGGATTCTTGTTGGTGGTAATGCTTTATTTAGCAATAGCTTTTGAATCAAAAATGGCGTTGGCTGCAATTATCTCAGTAGTGCACGATGTGTTTATTACTGTGGGAATTTATGCCTTGGTTGGTTTTGAAGTAACACCAGCTACGGTAATTGGATTCTTAACTATTTTGGGTTACTCCCTTTATGACACGGTGGTTGTTTTCGATAAGGTGCGAGAGAACACTAAAGGTATTGCGGCAAGTGGAAAGAGTACTTATTCACAAGCTGCTAATTTGGCGGTTAATCAAACCCTAGTCCGCTCTTTCAATACTTCATTAATCGCATTGTTGCCGGTTGGTTCTATCCTGTTTGTGGGCGCTGGATTACTTGGCGCTGGAACATTAAAAGATTTATCACTTGCGCTCTTTATTGGGCTTGCTACTGGAACCTACTCTTCGATCTTTATTGCTACACCAATTTTGGCGGTATTGCGCGAACGTGAACCAGCAATGCAGGCACTTGCAAAACGAGTAGGAAGTCGTGGCGATAAATCAGCTGCATCAACACCTTCAGTGCAATCGAGTGACCGCGGACCTCGCAACCAACCCAAACGATATCGCCGTCGCTAATATTCTCATCTAACTAAAACGCCACCGAGCTATGACACCTAGCCAATTATTAAAACCTTTGGCAGAAGGCCTAGCACAGACACATCCTGGGTTTTCAAATGCTGATTTAGAGCGAGCATTTATCGCTGCCGAAAAAGCTCACGCCGGACAATTAAGGAAATCTGGTGAGCCATACATAACTCATCCAGTTGCAGTTGCGCAGATTTTGACTGAGCTAGGAATGGATCTACCAACAATTATGGCTGCACTCTTGCATGATACGGTTGAGGATACCTCTTATTCTATTGATGAAATAAAGAAGGAGTTTGGTGATGAGGTTACATCCCTAGTTGATGGCGTAACTAAGTTAGATAAATTGACTTATGGACCAACTGCCGAGGCAGAAACATTGCGCAAAATGGTTGTTGCTATGTCAAGGGATATTCGAGTATTGGTAATAAAGCTTGCAGATAGATTACATAATGCTAGAACTTGGCAATTCATTGATAGCGCCATTTCGCAACGAAAAGCCAGAGAAACATTGGATATCTACGCACCACTTGCTCACCGACTGGGAATGAACGCTATTAAGTGGGAGTTAGAGGATTTATCATTCAAGACTCTTGAACCCAAAAAATACGATGAGATAGAGCGATTAGTTGGCGAGCGATCCCCAGCTCGAGATATTCTAACTAACGAGGTTGTTTCTTCAATAAGTGCAGATCTGAAGCTAGAAGCAATTACAGCTGAAGTAAGTGGGCGGCAGAAACATTTCTATAGTGTTTATCAAAAAATGGTTGTGCGTGGGCGAGAGTTTAATGATATTTATGATTTAGTTGGAATTCGAATTCTGGTCGAATCTGTCAGGGATTGTTATGCCGCTCTGGGCGCAATTCACGCAAGGTGGAGTCCAGTTCCCGGTAGGTTTAAAGATTACATTGCAATGCCTAAATTTAATCTTTATCAATCGTTGCACACCACAGTTATTGGCCCAGATGGGAAGGCTGTTGAAATTCAACTTAGAACTTTTGATATGCATTCGCGGGCTGAGTATGGAATTGCTGCACATTGGAAGTACAAATCTAAGAATCTAAATGGTGGTACAACTCCTGAGGCGATTTGGCTTAAGCAGCTGCATGAGTGGCAACAGGAGAGTGAGGATGTAGGTGATTTTCTAGAAACTCTTCGCTATGACCTGCGCACACCTGAGGTATTTGTTTTTACTCCTAAAGGAAGTGTGATCGCTTTGCCATCAGGCTCTACACCAGTTGATTTTGCCTACGCAGTACATACCGAGGTTGGCAATAAGTGTGTTGGTGCAAAAGTAAACGGAAAACTGGTTCCACTTGAGTCCCATCTTTCCAATGGAGATGTAGTGGACATTGTTACGAACAAATCAGTTAATGCCGCGCCAAGTCATGATTGGATAAATTTTGTCACATCATCTCGGGCAAGAACAAAGATTAAAGCGTGGTTTTCAAAGGAGCGAAAAGAAGAGGCAATTGAAGCAGGACAGGAATCGATTGCAAGACAAATGCGCAAGGCAGGGTTACCGATTCAAAAGATTTTGGGTGGCCATGCGTTGCTTGAATTAGCACACAATCTTCGTTTTGAGGATCTTGAAAGTTTGTACGAGGCAGTTGGAAATGGCCACACCTCAGCTCACTCAGTAATAGAAAAACTCATGGTTTTGATTGGCACGACAGATGCTCATCCAGAAAATGACCTAACGCCACTGATTGCGCCAATCAAACGTAAGCGCAAGAGCGTCACAGGGATTGAGGTTGAAGGTGCTGGGGATGTATTGGTAAAACTAGCAAGATGCTGTGCTCCAGTTCCAGGTGATGAAATCACCGGCTTCATTACCAGGGGAAGTGGTGTATCAGTACATCGAATGGATTGTGTAAACATCACTGATCTTAAGGTGCACCAGGGTGATCGAATCGTGAAGGTTAAATGGAACCTTGCAACCGCAAGTAGTTTCATGGTGAATATTGCAGTTGAAGCTTTAGATCGTGCCCGATTACTATCTGATGTAACTAAGGCGCTTTCAGATCAACATGTGAATATTTTAAGTGCTTCTGTGGTTACTCATAAAGACCAAACTGCAATCTGCAAATTCTCATTTGAAATGGCTGATGCATCTCATCTAGATGCTGTTCTAACCTCTGTGCGAGCTATTGAAGGCGTATATGATGTTAATCGTGTCTTTAATAATTAATTAGCGAACTCAGTTAAACCTTTTTGGGCCTGCTCTAACCAATCACGTCTGGCTGCTGCTGCTTCTCGAGCAATCATTGCCTTTGCTGTTTGGCCAGCTGCCTCTGCTTTTGCTGCTTGTTTCTCGTAATTATCAACCGCTTGAGCCAAACTCTCAACAACTTTATTAGCCTGCGCTTTTGCACTTGGATCACTCTTGCGTTGGAAATTACGCACTGCTTCCATAATCTCATCTTCAACTTTCTTAATCCGAGTATCAAAGAAAGCACGTTTTTTGCGATCAGTCATACCAATTTTTTGCCACTTACCCATCAAATCATAAAACTTCTTTTTAGCTGTTTTAAAATCTGATAGAGGTAGCATCGCTTCAAACTCAACAATCATCTCTTCTCGTTTGGCCAGGTTCTCAGCCATCGATCCCTTACGCTTTTTCATATCTGCATTTTTTGCAGTAAAAAAAAGATCTTGGGCAGTTTTAAATCGATTCCATAACACGGTATCGGCTGACTTCTTACCTCGGCCAGCAGCTTTCCACTGATCCATCAATGTTTTGTACTTCTGTGCAGTATTAAGCCAATCCTTTGATTTAGCTAAATCCTCTGCTTCTTTCACGATCATTTCCTTTGTAGCAGCAACCTTCTTTTGCTCACCATTTAACTTTGAGAAGTGTGTACGGCGACGTTTATCAAATTTATTACGGGAGGATGAAAATCTCTTCCATAGATCTGTATCGATTTTTTTATCTAGGCGCGGTGCCTTCTTCCACTCTTCTAGCAAAACTTTTAATCGAGCGGTGGTAACTTTCCAAGCGACAGAATCGACCAAACTTTCTGCTTCGGCAACAATTTTCTCCTTGATTGCAGCAGACTCTGACTTGCGTGATTTACGCTCAGCATTTTTTGCCTCCTTGCGCGCCTTATATGCGCCCCCATGTTCGATGATTAGCGCAGGGATTTTTTCAAGTGATTGTGCAAGAGTTTCAAGATCACCGACGCCATTAAGTTCAGATATTTGACTCCGTAATTTATTAACCGCTGCAAGAGCATCACTTGGCACCATTGCACCTGAACGAATTCGCGATGCAAGTAAAGCAACTTCAGAGGCTGCCATTTCGAATTTTTTAACAAAATAGGCGAGCGCTTCTTCTGCACTCTTGCCTGGGTATGAACCAACGGCGCGATCACCAGTTGGGGTAATTACATAGACTGTGCCATCTTCGCCGACTCGGCCGAATTTTGCTGGATCACCAATTAAAACTGACGCTGCCCCAGAGATTGAAAGGTTTGGTGCTGTAGTACTTTCCATTTTATTACCTTTCGTTGCACGATTTCTGATCAACAGATTTCGTTATGTTGGGGCGTGGTAATTAATTTCGCTTTCGCGCCTTTAATTACTGGGATTGGTGCTGACTAAAAGATAGCCTAAGAACCTTAAATTGGGAAAATTAGGCGGGGAAAATTGGTGATTTTTGGGGGTGATCAATGCTGATAGACCGGGTGGTGGCACCCTACTTTGAAACTAATTGCTGGGTATTGGCAACTGAATCCTCATCTGAATGCATCATCGTTGATCCAGGGATGGCAAGGCCCAATCTAGTAATGAATATAGTTGAAAAAATCAGTGAATATAATCTAAAGCCGGTTGCGGTTCTTATTACGCATGGGCATCTAGATCATTTTTTTTCAGTGTTACCGCTAACAGTTGAAATTCCAATGCGAACATATATCACTGGATCAGATCGTTTTTTACTTTCTAATCCAATGGGAGCGCTAGATAGTGGTGGCGTCAGTGAACAGTTTTTATCAGCTTTTGGCAGCAAGAATTTTAAGGAACCCGCTGATGTTGTCGAGTTAGAAGATTTTGTTAGTTTCGAAATTGCTGGACTTTCTATCACCTCTATTTTTGCTCCTGGCCATACCAAAGGATCTGTCATTTTTACTATTGATAATCAACAATTGATCTCCGGTGATGTGCTTTTTGCCGGCGGCATAGGTCGCACTGATTTACCGACCGGATCCGCTGCTGACATGCGAAAAACCTTACGTGAGCGAATTTTGACACTACCTGATGGCCTAAATGTCCTGCCTGGACATGGTGGGCAAACTACAATCGCCATAGAACGAGTTCGAAATGCTTACCTGCAGGATGAGTTTCTAGATCAGAAGGGGCGGTGAGGTATTGAGTACTTTCCAAGCTCCCAAGGGAGTCAGTGAGTATTTTCCACCAATTTCTGAACAGTTTGAGTATGTGCGAGATCAATTACTCAAAACTGCACGGTTAGCTGGTTACTCGCTAATTGAACTGCCAGTCTTTGAAGACACTGAAGTTTTCACTCGAGGAGTAGGTGAATCTACCGATGTAGTAAGCAAAGAGATGTACACATTTGAAGATCGTGGTGGGCGGTCAATAACTTTAAGGCCGGAGGGAACTGCTGGTGTAATGCGAGCGGTAATTGAACATAATTTAGATCGGGGACAACTGCCGGTTAAGTTATTTTATACCGGACCATTTTTCCGAGCTGAGCGACCACAAGCCGGTCGCTACCGTCAGTTTTATCAAGTTGGTATTGAGGCGATTGGCTACAACGATCCAGAGATTGATGTTGAGGTTATTGCAGTTGCTGACTCTGCATTTAAAGCACTAGGGCTAAAAAAATATAAATTGAATATCACCTCACTAGGTGATGCGAAGAGTCGGGATGCACATCGGAAAGATTTAGTTAAATTCATTGCTACTTTGAAATTAGATGAGTCGACAATAGCTCGGGCGCAATTAAATCCATTGAGATTATTTGATGACAAAAGGGATGAAGTCAGATCAGCAATGGCTAAAGCACCGCTTTTGTTGGATTATCTAAGTCCGGAAAGTAAAGAACAATTCGAAAGAGTAAAGGCTCTTCTTACTGATATTGGGATTGCCTATGAGATTAAACCAACCATGGTTAGAGGGTTGGATTACTACACCGGCACAACTTTTGAATTTGATCACGAGATGTTGGGGGCTCAATCAGGTATTGGTGGTGGCGGCCGATATGACGGTTTGATGAGTTCACTAGGGGGTGCAGATGTTAGTGGTATCGGATTTGGCCTAGGAGTAGATCGTATTCTGATGGCATGCCAAGCAGAAAACTGCCTACCGAGCATAATTAATCAAATTCAATTATTCATTGCACCAATTACCCAAGCAGGTAAGTCTTACGCATTCAAATTGCTCTCAGAACTTAGATCTTCAGGAGTTACTTGCGACATGGCTTATGGAGATCGGGCGCTAAAAGGGGCGATGAAAGCTGCGGATAAAAGTGGTGCTAAATATGGTTTAGTAATTGGGGATGATGAAATCTCCTCTGGCAAATGTGAATTGAAATTAATGAGCAGCGGTGAAGTAATTTCTAGTAGCCTTGAACTCTCAGACTTAATAAATCGAATTGGAAACAAATAAAATGCTGCGCACTCACAATGCTGGTTCTTTGAATGCCAAATCTGTCGGCGCCAAGGTGGTGCTGGCCGGCTGGGTTGCACGTAGACGTGATCATGGCGGAGTTGCCTTTATCGACCTACGTGATTCAACTGGTGCGGTACAGGTTGTAATCAATGATGAAAAAATTGCTGGCGAGCTTCGTGCAGAGTGGTGTGTGCTAATTACCGGTAATGTAAAAATGCGTCCTACTGGCAATGAAAATAAGGAGATACCAACTGGTGAAATAGAGGTGGTTTGTGAGCAGTTGCAGGTGTTGAGTGAAGCAGCGGCTTTGCCATTTCCAGTTGATAGCGGTGATATTGGGAATATTTCGGAAGAGGTTCGTCTTAAGTATCGCTATTTAGATTTACGTAGAGAGGGTCCAGCAAGAAACCTGCGATTAAGATCGAAGGTTTCAACCACAATTCGCCAAGTTTTATCTGAAAGTAACTTCCTGGAGATTGAAACACCGTATCTGACTCGATCAACCCCAGAGGGGGCAAGAGACTTTCTTGTTCCGGTAAGGCTGCAGCCCGGTTCTTGGTATGCGTTGCCACAATCTCCGCAGTTATTTAAGCAGTTACTTATGGTGGCAGGTATAGAAAGGTATTACCAAATTGCTAGGTGTTTCAGAGATGAAGATTTTAGAGCTGACCGTCAGCCAGAGTTCACTCAATTAGATATTGAAATGTCATTTGCAGATCAATCAGATGTAATCTCAATCGCTGAGAAGGTTTTATCTGTTGTTTTTCAAGATGTAGTAAATTATAAGATTCCTTTGCCAATTCCTCACATGACTTATAGAGATGCAATGGCAGATTATGGGTCGGATAAACCAGATTTGAGATTTACAAATAAAATTACTGATGTTACACAATTTTTTAAGGCAACCTCTTTCCGAGTTTTTCAAGCAGAGTACGTAGGAGCTGTAGTAATGCCTGGTGGTGCTGATTCACCTCGCCGGGAATTAGATGCTTGGCAGGATTGGGCTAAGGCACGAGGGGCTAAAGGACTGGCATACATTTTAATTGGCGCTGATGGCACGTTATCTGGTCCAGTTGCTAAAAATCTTTCTGAAACAGAGAGTGCAGGAATTGCCGCAGAGGTTGGTGCTAAAAATGGTGATGCTATTTTCTTTGCTGCAGGCAATGTGAATTCCTCACAAAGTTTGCTTGGCGCAGTAAGAGTTGAAATTGGGGCACGTTGCAATTTGATAGATGAAAAGCTGTGGAACTTTGTTTGGATTGTTGACGCCCCAATGTTTGAACAAGTTGATGCTGAAAATCCGGCTGCAGGATGGACTGCAGTTCATCATCCATTTACCAGTCCAAAACCTGAGTTTGTTCAAACTTTTGATAAAGATCCTGCCCAGGCACTTGCCTATGCCTATGACATTGTTCTTAATGGAAATGAAATTGGTGGCGGATCAATTCGTATCCACCAAAGTGATATTCAGCAACGGGTGTTTAATACTATTGGATTATCAAAAGCAGAGGCAGAGAGTAAATTTGGATTTCTCTTAGAAGCTTTTAATTATGGCCCACCACCACATGGTGGAATTGCCCTGGGCTTGGATCGACTTTGTGCTTTGCTTGTGGGTGCCCAATCTATTCGTGAAGTTATTGCATTTCCGAAAACCGCCAGTGGCGGTGATCCATTAACTGGAGCACCAACACCAATAACTCCTGCACAACGCAAAGAGACTGGGGTCGATACTCCAGCCGTTACCAAGTAGATACCCTCTTTTCAGGTATTCTTCCCAACATGGGTCCAGGTGGAATTGCAACAATAATCGCTGCATCATCCCTTGCGATCATTGCTGTTGCCGTTGCTTACACCGTGGTGAGGGCATCTCGATTAATTGATGAGATTACTAAAACAGTTTCTATGATAAATAGCCCAATTAAAAGTATTAGCAATGCAGGAAAGTCACTCGAAGAACTAGTTAAAAAGATTTCTAGAGCAGGTGAATCTTTTTTAGATGAAAACCCAATGGCCATGAAAGCAGCTGGTGCGATCTTTACTGCTGCCAAGCTAAAGAAAAAGGGTAAGAAAAAAAGCAAAGCGAAGGAGTAGAGGTGGACTCCGCAGAGATTCACGCAAGGTGGCTAAAATTTTTTGAAGCAAAAAACTCTTTAAATTTACCTCATACTGTTGTGCCATCAGCATCTCTGATCGCCGTTGATCCCAATCTTTTGTTGGTAAACGCTGGCATGGTTCCGTTTAAGCCTTACTTTCTGGGTGAAGCAAAACCACCCTATAAACGAGCAACTTCGGTACAAAAGTGCGTTAGAACTCTAGACATAGATGAGGTTGGTAAAACAACAAGGCATGCATCGTTTTTTCAAATGTGTGGAAATTTCTCTTTTGGTGATTATTTTAAAGAAGGTGCAATCGCGCTTGCGTGGGAGTTATTGACTAAGTCTGTCAGCTCTGGCGGTTATGGATTTAGCGAAGACAAACTTTGGGTGACTGTTTACCAAGATGATGATGAGGCAGCAAATATTTGGGAGAAACAAATTGGTGTTCCTAAAAACCGAATTCAACGGCGAGGGATGGTTGACAATTTTTGGTCAATGGGAGTTCCTGGTCCATGTGGTCCTTGTTCGGAGATCTACTTTGATCGAGGAAGTGATTACGGCAAGGAGGGTGGGCCGATTGCTGATGAAGACCGCTATTTAGAAATCTGGAATCTTGTGTTTATGCAAAATATTCGTGGTGAGGGCGGTGATAAGAAATCTTTTCCAATTATTGGTGAGTTACCTGCCAAGAATATTGATACTGGTCTTGGCTTAGAACGAACTGCCGCTTTGTTACAAGGTGTGGAGAATATCTATGAAATTGATACTACGAAAATTATTTTGGACAAAGCTTCTGATTTAACAAAAACTATATATGGCGAAGAAGAGAAAACCGATATTTCATTAAGAGTGATTGCTGATCACACTCGGACTGCAATGATGTTAATTGGTGATGGTGTCACACCAGGTAATGAGGGTAGGGGCTATGTTTTAAGAAGAATGATGAGGCGAACAATTCGAAATATGCGCTTACTTGGTTCGCAAGATCTAGTAATTAGCGAACTGATTAAAAGTTCTATAAAAGCGATGGGTCCGCAATACCCTGAATTGATTAAAGACGCAAAGAGGATTTTGTCAGTTGCTGAATCTGAAGAACATAGTTTTATTCAGACCTTAAAGAGTGGAACAAGTATTTTTGACATTGCAGCGGAGCAATCAAAGGGTGCCAAGAGTAAATCACTCTCGGCTGATACTGCCTTCAAGCTTCATGACACTTACGGCTTTCCATTTGACCTGACCCTTGAGATGGCTAGGGAGCAGGGATTGGGAGTAGATGAGGCTGGTTTTAAAAAATTAATGAACGAACAAAGAGATCGAGCAAAGGCAGATGCCAAAGCGAAACAGAGTGGGCATACAGATCTGACCGAGTATCGTACAATTGTTGATAAATTCGGCACTACGAAGTTTTTAGGGTATGAAAATATTTCGACAGAGGCAAAATTAACTGGAGTATTAGTTAATGGGAAAATGACATCCGAAGTTAATGCAGGTTCTGAGCTTGAGATAATGTTGGATCGAACTCCTTTTTATGCTGAAGGTGGCGGGCAATTAGCTGATAACGGTGTTATCAAATTAGCAAATGGCGCTATTGTTAAAATAGATGATGTACAAACCCCGGTTCCGGGATTGTTTGTACATCGAGGTACCGTGGTAAGTGGTGTTGTAAAAAGTGGAGAAGCAGTAGTAGCTGAAATTGATTTACAAAGAAGGCTAGCAATTTCTAGGGCTCATACCGCAACCCATATGGTGCATAAAGCATTTAGAGAAGCACTAGGGGAGACTGCAACACAGGCTGGGTCAGAGAATGCACCTGGCCGATTTAGGTTTGATTTTCCATCAACGAGTGCTGTGCCAACATCAGTCTTAAATGATGTTGAGAGTAGAGTTAATGAGTTACTGATTGCTGATTTACAGGTGAGTGCGCAAGTTATGTCTCAAGATGCAGCTAGAGCAATGGGTGCTACTGCGCTATTTGGTGAGAAATATGGTGATCAAGTCAGGGTTGTCAGCGTTGGTGATTGGGCAAAAGAGTTATGTGGCGGCACACATGTTTCTAGATCTGGCCAGCTGGGGCTAGTAAAGCTTTTGTCTGAGTCATCGATTGGCGCTGGCGTAAGAAGAGTTGAAGCTTTAGTTGGCCATGATGCCTATAAATTCTTAGCTCGCGAACATGTTTTGCTAAATTCCCTCACCGAAATAATCAAAGGCGTAAGAGCTGAAGAATTACCACAACGCATCTCCGAGCTAGTTGAAAAAATGAAATCTATGGAGAAGGAAATGTCAGCAGTAAATTCTGCAAAAGCGATGGCAGCAGCTAGTGAACTGGTGAAGAGAAATAAATCTATTGGTAATGCAAACTTGATAATCGAGCAACTTGGCAATCAAATTTCAGGTGAGGATATACGGGCCATTGCATTAGATCTCAAGAGTAAATTAAAAACGGCAATTGTTGTGCTCGCCACCGTGAATGATGCTAAGCCGTTGTTAGTTGCAGCAGTTTCAGCGGACGCCATTAAATTGGGAATCAAGGCTGGAGAGTTGATAAAAGTGGGCTCAGCCATTCTTGGAGGGGGTGGTGGTGGTAAAGATGATTTTGCCCAAGGCGGAGGCCTCGACGCCGGTGCGATTACAAAAGCATTTACTGAGATTACTAAGTTTATTACTGGCAAGATCAATTAAAAATTGGAATTGTAATGAGTGAGCCAATCAAGATTGGTCGCAGGCTGAGCTTTGATTTTGGAGATAAACGAATTGGCATTGCTACATCAGATTCTGAATCAATACTAGTGACACCCTACGGAACAATTATTAATGATGGTGAATTATCACTAAATTTACAAAGTGTATTCAAAGAGGTCGATCCGGTATATGTGGTTGTTGGCGACCCCAAACATCTATCAGGAAATGAAAGCGCCAATTCCAGATCAGTCATGGAGTTTGCAACGAAGATCAGACAAGTATTTTCTGGACCAATTTATTTTGTGGATGAGAGATTAAGTACCCAAAATGCAAATTCAAGAATGCGAGATATAGGGAAAACTGAAAAAGAGAGCAAGGCAATTATTGACCAGATAGCAGCAGCGAGCATCCTAGAAAGTGCACTATTAAATGAGAAATCAGGTGCAGAAGTAGGTAGATTATTTTAAAACGCGTTTTTGCCTTGCTACTAACCTGTTCGATACTCACAACATCCGCCGTTTTATTCCACAATGCATTTCTGCTCAATGATTACATTCAAACTTCTTCCGATTTGAAAACAGAGATCCTAATAGAATCTGGTGATACTGGCACCGATATCGCAAAGAAGCTCTATCAATCTGGAGTGATAAAAGTTACAAAAGTTTTTATTAAGATTGCAATAAATCAAAAGAAATCCAATTCGATCTCACCAGGCGTGCATGAAATAGATCTAAAGATTTCAGCACAAGCAGCTTTAGATCAACTTCTTGAGCCAACACGAAAACTTGGTGTATTTGGTTTTGTAGAGGGCTTGAGAAAAACTGAGATCTTAACTTTATTAGAAAAATCAAATTTAGTTACTGGGAAATTATCACGGTCATCTATACCAGATGAGGTTTACGGTACAAAAAACTTGGAAGGATTCCTTTTCCCAGCACAGTATTCATTTACTCCGGGAACAACATTTGATAACGCGATTACCCAGATGGTCGATAGATTCAAGTTAGCAGCAAGATTTTCTAAGCTTGATAAGGGTTATCTAAATTATTCGCCTTATCAACTGCTGATTATCGCCTCTATGGTTCAGGCAGAGGGTGATACACAGGATTTTGCAAAGATTTCTCGAGTTATTTACAACCGTATGAAGATCGGAATGCCGTTACAAATTAATGCCACCATTGATTATGCGACCAACACACGGGGCAAGATTCGCCTGCCTTATAAGCGCTTGGAGATTGACTCCAAATACAACACATATAAATATCGAGGTTTGCCGCCAACACCAATAAGTAATCCCGGGGAAGATGCCATGATTGCTACAGTTGATCCAGAGAATGGTGATTGGTTGTATTACGTCACCGTGAAGCCCAATGACACTAGGTTTACAAAGGACTTTAATGAATTTAATAAGTGGGCGAATGAGTTTCGCGCTAATGAAGTTGCAGGGTTATTTGGATGATTAAGTTGGCAGTCGCCGGATCTCCAATCGGCCATTCACTCTCACCCTTGCTGCACACAACAGCATATAAATTGCTAGGAATTGAAGCAGAGTTTTCAGCACAAGAAATAAAGGAGGAAGGTTTCGGTGATTTCTATTTTGATTGTAAGAAATCTGATTTCCGCGGCCTAGCACTCACGATGCCTTTGAAGGAGATCTCAATAGGCTTCGTTGACCGGGTAGACCCAGTTGCTAAGCAAATTTCATCAGTTAATACAGTCATTTTTGAATCAACCGGAAGCATCGGACTTTCAACAGATTTGTTAGCGTTTAAGAATTTACTTAAGCCGTACTATGGGAAGAAAATTGCGATTCTTGGAGCGGGAGGAACAGCTCGTGCAGCGATTGGTTCGCTCAAAGGTACTGGAACTATTGTCACTGCCCTAACACGATCAGCAAATCATCATGTGCAGCTTCATGCCGCTGCTGTAGATCTAGAACTAGATTTTCTTGATTGGCACAGATTTGAAGAGATCCAAGATCGAGATTTGATTATTTCAACAACTCCAGCTGGCGCAACCGATGGGCTTTCAACAATTTCTTCGAAGGCTGATTTTTTTGAAGTGATTTATCATCCGTGGCCAACTGAATTGGCAAAGAGGTACCAAAATTTGGGTAAACATGTGATTGGCGGTTTGTCGCTGTTAGTTGAGCAGGCATTATTTCAAATTCATTACTTTTCACAGCAGCAATTTGATTTTGATGAGATGCGTAAGGAGCTTCTAAAGGTTGCCCATGCTGCCATAAAGGGATAATCCACAGCCCCGAAAATACTTTATAGATCCCATTTACTCTTCGATTGTGATCTTTGAATTGATGGCTATCTTAGTGTTTATCAAGATCGCCCTATACGATATCAAGTATCACCTGATTAAGAACATTGATTTAATTCTTCTTCTATTAATTCTATTGCCCAATTATCGATCCAATTGGCGCATCAGTGTGCTGTCTCTAGGCATTTACTTGATCTTGAACATAATCGGAGGCGGTAAAATCGGATTAGGTGATATTAAACTTTCATTTATTTGTGCAATGCCTTTGGGATCGTATTTAGACTTATTCAATGCGCTTTACATTACATGGATTATCGGCGGAATATACGCACTTTTTCGAAGATCCAAAGCCGTTGCCTTCGCACCTTTTATGATTATAGGAACATATATTTCAAAGATTCTTTGAGCTTAGGCGCAAAATAGCAACGAGATAACTCTCTGATCTGAGAGAATAAGGCAATAAATATCGGTTTACAGATTATGACTGGAGATTAAGGTGCTTCGTTGGTTAACAGCAGGAGAATCCCACGGGCCTGCACTCTCTGCAATCATTGAAGGAATTCCAGCTCATGTTTTGGTATCCAGCAAAGAGATTGATGCAGATCTATCCAGACGTCGACTTGGTTTTGGTCGAGGTGCGCGGCAAAATTTTGAGGCAGACAAAATTACAATCACTGGCGGTATTCGCCATGGAATCACACAAGGTGGTCCTATTGCCATACAGATAGCAAACTCAGAGTGGCCAAAGTGGGAAAAAATTATGAGTGCTGATCCAGTTCCTGAAGCAGATGTTAAGGA
>SHVD01000013.1 GCA_009691185.1 Candidatus Nanopelagicaceae bacterium
TGAAAAACTACTAATACCCTGCCGCTTTGTGCTAAATTTTTTGCAGCAATCAATGTGACAGTCAACTCTGTTGGATGATGACCATAATCATCAATTACCTTAACTCCACCAACCTCTCCTTTTAATTCAAAGCGGCGCCTGGTGCCAGTAAAGCTTTTAAGACCTAATATCAACTTATCCTCAGCCGCCCCCACCGCGGTTGCTGCTGCAAAAGCCGCTAAAGAATTAAACAAGTTATGCTCCCCGGGAAGTGAAAGTTGTAGCTCGCCCAGTTTTTTGCCAGTGTTCGAAATTGATGCGGTCGAGGTGGTTGGTGCTAAAGCAATTTTGCTAATTCTAAAATCATTATTTTTACCTTTGCCATAAAGGAAAATTCTTAAATCTGATCTGTTAATCCGTTTTAAAAGAGTTTTGACACCCGGATCATCACCACAGGCGACTAAGAAACCATCCTTTTTGATCGATGAAACAAACTGCTCAAACACCTCAAAGACCGCTGCTTCATTAGCAAAGTGATCAACATGATCCAATTCAATGTTAGTAATAATGGCGCCAGTTGGCTGGTATGCCAGAAATGATCCATCTGATTCATCTGCCTCGGCGATAAATATTGAGCCACTGCCACTGTGAGCATTTGTACCAGCGGTATTAATTGTTCCACCGATTGCAAAAGATGGATCAAGGCCGGCTGATTGCAAGGCTACAGTCAACATGGCGGTGGTTGTGGTCTTTCCATGTGTACCTGCAACTGCAATAGAAGTGGACTCAGACATTAACCAAGCCAACGCATTAGCCCGTTGAACTACTGGAATACTTTTTGCTTTTGCTGCAGCTAACTCTGGGTTGCCCTCTGCAATTGCTGAAGAAACTATTACTAACTCTGCATGGCCAAGATTTTGAGCATCATGACCGATAAATATCACAGCACCTAATGCTTTAAGGGAGGTTAGGAGTGAAGAATCGTTTTTATCTGAGCCAGATATGCTAAAACCCTTTGCCAACATAATTCGCGCAATTCCACTCATTCCAGCCCCACCAATGCCAATGAAATGAATCTTTAATTTCGCTAACTCACTTAATTTATATCCTTGATTAGAAATCATTTACCGCTGCCAACTCGGGTAATTATTGCCTGACCAATTATCTGGCTAGCTGAAAATTCACCACGCACACTTGGTTGGTAATTGCTTGCTTTTTGCCATATTTGATCCCAGTTGCTAATTAACCAGTCAGCATTAAATTTATTGTCATCAACTACCTCAGCTGCACCAGCCATCTGCAAGTCAGCGGCATTTGCCGCCTGCTCGCCATTTCCAATTGGCAGTGGAATTAAAATCGCAAACTTACCAACTGCAGCCAATTCAGCGCAGGTCAGAGCGCCGCTTCGTGCAATCACCAAATCAACCGCATGATAGGCGGCGGACATGTCATCTATATAGGAAACTGGTAGGTAATTTTCAGTTGAAGTTGGCAGCGGGTTATTACGACCAACTGAATGGACAACCTGCACACCCTTTTCAGTAAATACTGATAGTGATTGCAGTATTGCTTCATTAATATGCCGAGATCCTTGGGAGCCGCCAAAGACCAAAATTGTTGGTTTGGTTAAAGATAGTTTCCATTTCTCTATCTGCGCTTGTTTTATCTTTGCCAACTCATCACTTGAAAGATGCGCTGCTGCAATTATCTCAGCCCTAATCGGCATGCCACTTAATTTAGCTTTACGCCATCTACCTAGTTTTTGTCCAGCCCTAGAAAAGGCGATAAAAATTTGATCAGCGAAGGGAACACCTAGCCTGTTTGCCCAACCTGGAATGGCATTTGCCTCATGAATAAAAATTGGTTTGCGTAAAATAGCAGCAGATAAATAAATTGGAGGACAGGCGTATCCGCCAAATCCAATTACTAAATCTGACTGCCGACAAATTTTAAAAGCTTTAAGCGTGGCATAAACAATTTTTATTGGCCATATAAATGTGGCTGGCGTGATCTGCCTTGGCATTAAAACTTTAGGGATATGGATTAAATCAAAACCTGCTTGTGGAACCAATTGGTTTTCAAGGCCAGATTTAGTACCAACAAAGGTTATTTCCCACTCTGGCTTATGAGCGTGCAGCCAATTAGCAACCGCTAATGCTGGTTCAACATGACCTGCTGTGCCACCACCGGCAAATAGTATTTTGGCTCTCATTAATTAATTTTTCGCAATCTGCTTGCCTTAATACCATCAGAAATCTCAGGTGTGCGCCTGGCTACACCCAGGACATAGCCTATTGCCATTAAATTAGCTAACAAAGATGAGCCGCCGTAGGAGATTAATGGCAGCGTTACACCGATCACTGGCAGCAGCGATGTGGCAGAGCCAACATTTATCGCAATTTGCGCAATCAACCAGCATGCAATGCCAGCTGTTACATATCTAGAAAAATCATCCCTAGTTTTAAGTGCAACTCGAAGGATTGAATAGATTAGCGCTACATAAAGTGCCAACACCAGCAATGTGCCAAGTAAACCAAGCTCTTCACCAATTACTGAGAAAATAAAATCTGTGTGTGCTTCAGCTAGGTTCGCCCATTTTTGTTTACTTGCACCCAATCCACTACCCCACAAACCACCACTTGCAAGTCCCATAATGCTGTGTGCAGGCTGCCAACCTGCGAACTTGTAATACCGCTCATCAAATGGATCAAAAAGGGCTGCAAATCTGCCCATTCGGTAATTACTACTTAATACAAAGGCAGTTCCAATTACCACTCCTAAAACACCAATCGCAGTAAAATGTTTCAGCGGGGCACCGGAGATAAATAGCACCCCAGTAAATATAATTAAAACCAAGAGCGCTGTTCCAAGATCTCGTCCCCGTAAAATTAATACTTCTATCGCAACTAATCCAGGCAATAGGATTAAGAAATTATTTCGCTTAGCCGGTGCATCTCCTATTTTTCGAAGTTGAAGAGAGCACCAAAGAATTAGACCAAATTTTGCAAACTCTGACGGTTGCAAAGTGAATCCAGCAATCTCAATCCAGTTCCGGTTTCCTTTAATGTTTTTCCCCAGATTTGGTATGAATGGCAGTAACAAAATTAAGATAGATATGCTCAGGGAGTATCGGGCGATTTTAGGCCAAATAGAGCCGTGAACTCGATATGACCAATAAAATGCGAAGCCACCGAGGATCAAAAAGAAAAATTGCTTTATAAAGATTGAGTAGGTATTGCCGCTCTCACTTAGTGAAATAACAGTTGATGCCGATAAAACCATAGTTAAGCCAAGTGCACATAAGAAAAGTGTGCTCCAAATTATTAGGTAATACGGCAACTCTGGTCTGGTAAGAATTCTAGAGTACTTGCGCACAGTTAAATTGCTACTCATTTCATACCAATGCCTTAACTGCCTGGGCAAATAACTGCCCACGCTCTATATAAGAGCTAAATTGATCCATCGATGCACAAGCTGGCGCTAATAAAACAGTATCCCCCGGCTTAGATATTTTGATTGCTTGGATAACTACATCATCCATCAGTTTCTTTGCATCACTAACTTGATCAACCCTATAGAGCTCAGTTGTAGGTGAATGGACTTTGAAAGCCTCTGCAATTAACTCTCGATCTTGTCCAATTAAAATCACCGATTTGATTCTGCTAGAACATCTTTGCGCTAGCTCATTTATACTCGCTCCTTTTGCGAGCCCACCTGCAATCCACACCACATTAAAATTTGATAGTAGTGAGGCAATGGCAGCATGCGGATTAGTTGCTTTGGAATCATCGATCCAGTTGATTTCATTCTTGCTCATTACTAATTCCATGCGGTGGTGATCTGATGTGAAATTTCTGAGACCTAATTTGATGAATTCATAATTGACACCTACCGCCAGAGCCAAGGCTGCTGCTGCTAATGCATTTAGTATGTTGTGAGGAACTGTTGGTGTTATATCGACTAACTCTGAAATCTCATTAGCCTGTGCAGGTGAAGGTGAAAAAGCCCGATCTATCAATAAATTCTCCACTACGCCCAGCTCACCAGGATTTGGAGTATCTAGTGAGAACCATATAACTGAACCCGTTTTTACTCGACGCAATAACTCAGCATCTGATTTATTTAATATGACTTTTACGCTTTGCTTGAGCAATTTTAGTTTTGCCAAAGCATAAGCATCAAAACTTCCGTGCCAATCAATATGATCTTCGGCAATATTGAGAACTGCTACCGCCTCATATTTTGCTAAATCACTCCACTCGATTTGAAAGGATGAGAGCTCTAAGGCCAAGTACTCATAGGGCTTATCTGCAATCACCGCATCAATTACAGTTTCACCCACATTCCCACAGGCTATGCCATTTATCTTTGCCGCTTTGAAAATTGATTCAACCATTTTGATAGTGGTGGTCTTGCCATTTGTGCCAGTCAAGGCAATCCATTTTTGATTTGGAGCTAAAACTTCCTTAATTTTCCATGCTAAATCAACTTCACTTATTACCTCAATGCCACTGGCTTTGATCTTTGAAAATACTGGATGGTCTGTGCGCCAGCCTGGTGAAACCACCGCCAGCACAATTCCATCTGGAATTTGATTTGTAACACCTGAATCATTGGTGAGTTTTTCATCAAACAAAACAGTAGTTGCGCCAAACTTTTTTAAAGCCTTAGCTACGGATCGACCAGTAACACCTGCGCCTATAACTAAACACTTTTTGGTTGCTAATTCGGCAACAAAGTTCATGTTAAGAAACGACCCATTGGGCATAAAATAAACCCAAACCTGCGGCAACACCAAGACTTGCGATGATCCAAAATCTGATGACGATAGTCACCTCACCCCAACCCATTAATTCAAAGTGATGCTGTAGCGGTGCCATTTTAAAGACCCGCTTGCCTTCTGAAATTCTAAAATAAACTACTTGAATAATTACTGATGCAGTAATCAGCACAAATATAAAACCAAGAACAATTAATAGCAGTTGTGTTCTCAAAGTAATCGCCATTCCGGCTAACGCTCCACCCAGTGCAAGGGAACCAACATCTCCCATAAATATTTTTGCAGGCGAACCATTCCACCATAAGAATCCGCCACATGCACCCGCTAACGCAGCTGCTAAAACGGCAAGATCAAGCGGATCTCGAACTCCATAACATTTAGGTCCTGGTGACACCGCACAACTTTGGCCAAATTCCCAAACACCGATCAAAATAAAAGCAGTAAAGACCATTACAGCTGCGCCAGTGGCTAAACCATCTAATCCATCAGTTAAATTCACGCCATTGCTAGTTGCCAGTACCATCAAAATTACCCAAATAATTACAAGCGCTACTGACAACTTTATTGCAGTATCTCGCACAGTTGATAGGTTTGCAGATATCGGAGTTAATCCATCTTGATCTGGAAACTGCAAACCAGCATAAGCAAATACACCAGCAACTAAGGCTTGGCCAAATAATTTTTGTTTAGCTTTTAACCCTAACGATCTTTGCTTTACTATTTTGAGCCAGTCATCCAACAATCCAACAAGTCCAAGGCCCACAATTAATCCAATAACCAATAAGGCTGATGTGGTTGGAGAGACTCCCGTAATTAAATGACTAGCGAAGTAGCCAACAATAACCGCTGCTATTAAAGCAATACCGCCCATAGTTGGTGTTCCACGCTTTACATGATGTGTAGTGGGCCCATCTTCACGAATTATTTGGCCATAACCCTTCTTTGACAATATTTTAATTAATGCAGGCGTAGCAAAGAAAGCGAAAATTGCAGCTATAGCACCCGAGAGCAAGATACCTTTCACTTTTCTCTCCCATTCCATGCATCTTTAATTAAGTTTGCTAACTCTTCAAACTTCTCAGACCTTGATGCCTTGAGCAAAACCACATCACCAGCAGAAAAATTATTGACTAACTCTAAAACAGCTTGTGGATTTGAGCACTTATGCACGAGCAAATTACCCTCAGAAACTTTTTTTGCAGGCAGTGTGTAGAGCTCAGTGCCCACGCTGACTAGGTGGTCCACCCCAACCTCAGCACAGTACTGCGCAACATCTTCATGGCCAGATTTCTCAGATCCACCCAGTTCATGCATTTTGCCTAAAATCGCCCACGATTGTCCGCCACTTTCTTGGCTTAAAAAAGCCAGTGATTTCACCGCTGCCTTCATACTCTCTGGGTTGGCGTTGTAATAATCATGAATTATTTTTATTTCAGAAAGTTCTTCAATTTGCATGCGCCACTTGCTGCTTAAAGCAGCGGTAGTTAACCCTAAAGATATTTTCTCATTACTTATACCGAGTGCAAAGGCTGCACCAGCTGCGCCCAATGCGTTTACAATTTGATGCTCACCAAGAATTTGTAGTGAAACTCGGCTCCGATCCTGTGGTGTGACTAAATCAAAATTTGCATATCCCCCATGGATCTCAATATCGGCAGCTCTTATCTCTTGTCCCTCGCCAAACAGTATTTTCTTAATCTTTAACTTATCAGCCATTTTTGGTGTGAACGGGTCATAACTGCCTAATACTGCAATTTTTCCCTCACCCAAGTTATCTATTAATTCAGCTTTAGTTTTTGCTAATTTCTCAACAGATCCAAATTCACCTAAATGTGCCTGACCAACAACTAAGACCACCGCTACATCTGGTGATGAAATCCTTGTCAGCTTTGCGATATCACCAACATGCCTAGCGCCCATCTCTAAAATGCAATACTTCGTACTTTCCGTGCACCTAAGTAAAGTCAACGGCACTCCGATATCGGTATTGAGGTTATCCAATGTTGAAATAGTTGGACCAATATTCTTCAGAATTGAGTCTAAGAGCTCTTTAGTGGTGGTTTTGCCTTGTGAACCAGTTATACCAATTACCCTCAAATCCTTGATACTTTCTCGAACATATTTTGCTAGATCCAAAAGCGCTTGACCAACATCTGCAACCACAATTGATGCAGCCTCAACTGGCTTAGAAGCTAATGTAAACTTTGCTCCGTTATCAATCGCTTCACTGACAAAATCATGGCCATCCACATTTAAACCTTTAAAGGCAACAAAAAATGTGTCTTCCTTAGCATTTTTCGAATTGATCACCGGAATTTGATCAATAATCATTGCCTCTGGAATATTGTGCAGTTTTCCCGAAACTACCTTGGCAAATTCAGCTGCTGCAATTTTAATCATGATTTCATCCCACGCTTAATAGATTCAGCCAGCTCTATTCGATCATCAAATGGTGTGATAAGACCTTTAAAATCCTGTCCGCTTTCATGTCCTTTTCCTAAGACCAAAACCGTATCGCCATCCTTTGCCAATTTAACTGCCTGATCAATCGCCTGCTTGCGGTCTGGAAATACAAATCCTTTACTACCCAGCACAAGTCCATCAATCATCTGTGACAAAATCTGGTCAGCAGATTCAGAGCGTGGATTATCGCTAGTAAAGATCGCCTGATCACAACCATTAAATAAAGCTTTACCCATTAAAGTTCGCTTGCTTCTATCTCTATCGCCACCACAACCTAATACACCGATAATTTTGCCACCAGTAAATGATCTGGCAGTTTTTAATACTCGCTCTACCGCATCTGGCGAGTGGGCGTAATCAACTAAGGCCGTAAATGATTGCCCAACATCAACTTTTTCTAACCTACCTGGCACAGAGTTGAGTTTGGATAGAACTGATGTGATCTGCGTGGTGCTAACACCCGTTAAATGCGCAATTGCAACTGCTAGTAATAAATTCTCTAAATTAAAATCTCCTAATAGCCCAAAATCACCAGTGATTACCTCACCTTTCTTACTTACAATTTCTACAAAATAGCCGTTCTTACTTACTTCAGAACGTTTCAGATAATAATCCGCACTGCTATCTCTCCTAGATACTGTAGTTACTGCAATATCTGATCCACTTGCTAATTTGGCACCATACAGATCATCGATATTAATTACCGCAGCGCTGGCATACTCTGCGGTAAACAAAGTAGCTTTAGCGGCAAAGTATGAATCCATAGTTTTGTGATAATCCAAGTGATCTTGGGTGAGATTCGTAAATGCAACGACTTTATATTTACACCCTTTCACGCGAGATTGATCAATAGCATGACTGCTGACCTCCATAACAAGATTGGTACATCCCTTTTCTAGAGTTGTTGCTGCCAGGGCTTGTAACTCATCTGCCTCTGGTGTAGTTCTAGTAGTTGGTAGATTTTCACCACCAATTTGAACTCCCAAAGTTCCAATTAATGCAGATTGCATACCACTTAGCTGCCAAATTTGTTTGACTAAATTAGCTGTGGTGGTCTTGCCATTAGTACCAGTCACACCTGCTGCAACCAATTGTTCAAATGGATGGCTGTAAAGCCACGCAGTAATTGGCCCAATGAGTTTTCGGGGAGCAGGAGTTATAAAACTGGGAATTTGCGCATCTAGTTTTTTATCACTTAATACTGCAGCTGCCCCATTTTTTACTGCTTGCTCAATAAATTTTGCCCCGTGCGTCTTTGCGCCTGCAAATGCGATAAACAAATCACCTTTTTTCACCTGCTGAGCATTTATACAAACCCCTGAAACTAAGCACTTCTGGTCAAAGATTTTTGGATCAAAATCTGAGAGCGATTTACTAACAGCAAAATTTGGCCTAATGCTCATGATTAAGCCCCACTCTTTGCTTTTGTACTCACGGCAGATTTTAAAGCAGCTTCAGTTAGGTTAAAGATAGTTTTCTCAGTGTTTGTTGGCTGTACTCGCTTACTTTGTAGAACAAAACTCATTACCTTCTTAAACACTGGTCCAGCTAATACTCCACCCCAATGCATTCCTTTTGGATCTTGAATAGTCACACTCACTACAAACTCTGGCGCATCAGCTGGTGCAAAGCCCACAAAAGATGCGGTGTAACCGCTGTAGCAACCGCAGAGTGTGTTATAACGGTTTGCAGTTCCAGTCTTACCAGCAATCCGATAGCCAGGAATTGCAGCCGTCGGCGCAGTTCCATTTTTGGAAACAACACTTTCCATCATAGCTCTCATATTTTGTGAAGTTTGTTCACTTAAAACTCTTACCGATGCATTTTTCTTTGCCTGGGTGTACTTCCCACTCTCATCAACTACGCCAGCTAATATCGAAGGTGAAACTCTTACGCCGTTATTAGCAATAGTGGCAAAGACTGAGGTGGTCTGCATAGCAGTTAGTGAGTACCCCTGCCCAAAAGCAAATGTTGGCAAGGAGGTGCCAGACCAATCTTTAACTTGGAGAAGTGAGCCAGCAGATTCACCAGGAAGTTTTGAGTTCGTACTCTGTCCCATACCAAATTTTTGAAGGTACTCATACAACCGGTCTTTGCCTAACTTCTGGCCAATCTGTATCGATCCGGTATTGCTAGAAACTGCAAGCAATCCAGTTGTTGTTAATCTTTGAGTTGGATGCTTTTCGTGATCATGGAAGTACTCATCTGCAACCTTCATTTTGTAAGGGATAGTAAATACTGACTCTGGAGTAATTAAACCTTCTTCCATCGCAGCGGCCACGGTAATTACCTTGCCGGTTGAACCAGGCTCATAAACATCTTGTACCGCTGGGTTGCGAAGTTTGTCTAATGTAATTGAACTAGCATTGTTGGGATCAAATGTTGGCGCACTTGCTTGTGCCAAAATTGCACCAGTTTTAGGGTCCATAACTATTACCGTGCCTGATTGCGCTCTAGCCGAGGCAACCGCCTGATTGATGGCGTTTTGTGCAACCCACTGAATATCTCTATCAATAGTTAGCCGAATACTTGTGCCAGCTTTTGCCTCCACACTCACTCGCTCAGAGCCAGGGATTATCTTCCCTCGACCATTGGCATAGGCATATTTCCCGTTTGTGCCAGCGAGTAAATTGTTTAGACTGCTTTCAATTCCAGAGGCACCGGCTCCTTGATCGTTGATAATTCCCACCAAAGATGCGGTTAATAATCCACTTGGGTAATCGCGAATATAGCTGCGCTCTGGCACGAAGCCGCCAATGCGCTTGCTGATTCCTGCTTTACTCTCTAATAGATTTGAATTGTATTTTTCAATTCCTTCATAAACTTCATTCCACTTAGCTGGAGTAACATCTTTAGCAATCAATACATACCGCCGCTCACCGGTGATATTAGGTAGTAGTTGGGTGGGAGTCATTCCTAGGATTGGCGCAACTATATTAGCCGCAGCCACTGGATCATTGACCACTGTTTGATCGACAGCAATATTTATAGCTGAAATACTTCTTGCTAATTCAATGCCATTGATATCGTAAATATTCCCTCGCGGTGCTAGAAGTGTTGCAGTTTTACCCAACTCTACATCTACCTTTTCTACATAGCCATTTGCTCTTATTGCCTGAATTTCAATTAAGCGCAATCCGAAAAGTAAGAAAATCACAATTGCGATTGCCACGATTTTTCGAATTCGATCCTGCACCAGAAGTTGCTGATTCATTAGCCACCTGCCGACATATCTAGAAACTTTGGATTGGTACTGGCAATCATTCCTAATTCACTTGCTTGCTCAGCCAATTTTTCAGGTGAGGACCTCTGCGCAACTTGGCGCAAGATTGCTTCCCGTTGATCGGTTAGTGACTGCGCCTCTTGCTTAAGTTGTTTTAGCAAGAAGGCATCTTTAGCGAGCGCGGTATTAACCACCAGAAGCGTTAATAGCCCAGCAGTAAAAATGGTGGCGATGAATACTGCAAAGGTGCGCTGCGTTGCGACCTCACCTGGCTTAATCTCTGGGACAAGACGCAAAACTGCTTTGTTAGTTTTTTCTCGAACAATCTTGCGAGAGATTTCAATTACCGGGGCTAACTCAAATATCGCCATCAGGCAGCCACCCTTTCAATCGCTCGAAGCCGCATCGATTGCGAGCGTGGATTGCTTAACTGCTCATCCGCATCAGCCCCTTGACTGCTGCTTAGTAATAATTTGTAAGTAGCTGCTGAGTTAGGAAGCTCAACTGGTAGCCCAAGTGGGGTGGATGATTTTGTAACATTTGCAAAACACCCCTTAACAATTCGATCTTCAAGGGATTGATAAGACATCACCACCAGGCGTCCGCCAACACTTAGCGCCGATAATGCTGCTGGGATTGCGCGTTCTAAAATGGTGAGCTCTTGATTAACCTCTATTCGAATTGCCTGGAATGTGCGCTTGGCTGGATTGCCACCAGTACGCCTGGCAGGTGCTGGAATAGAATCTTTGACTATCGCAGCTAGATCCGTAGTGGTATTTAAACTGCCATTTACTCTGGCTTTTATGATGTTCTCAGCGATTTTGCTAGCAAATTTTTCTTCGCCGTAATTCTGTAATATTTTTGCCAGCTGCCCATGATTGTAGGTATTAAGCACCTCTGCTGCGGTACGGCCGGCGCTTTGATCCATGCGCATATCAAGTGGTGCTTCATATGAGTAGGAGAAGCCGCGCTCTGACTGATCTAGCTGCATGGATGAAACACCTAAATCAAACAAAATTCCATCTGCGCTATCTATCCCAGCAGTATTAAGTGATGATTGAATCTGATCAAATGTGGTGTTGATAAATGTGGTGCGCATTTGATATGGGGCTAGATTAGATTTTGCAATTTGAATCGCTGAAGCATCTCGATCTAAGCCAATAAGATGCAGATTGGCAAAGCGCTCCAGAAATACCTTGGCATGACCACCAAGGCCTAAGGTGGCATCAATTAAATAAGGCTTAGACTTATTAATAAGTGCAGGAGATAGCAAATCCATACAGCGCTCAACTGCAACTGGTGTGTGCGAAATCTTTGCACTCATTTGCTTCTCCCCCTCTTTTTCTTTCTCTATTGCTTTTTGCTTTTTTCTTTACTTTTTTTGCACTTCCTTGCCTACCCAGATATCTACTTAGGTCACCGCCACTTGACGGAACTTTTTTAAATCATGCGCGGCACCGGGGAAGTGGCGCCGCGAACTTTTATAAGTGGCGGTGGCCTAAATAGATATTTGTTTGGATTTAGAACAATCCAGGTAGTACCTCCTCTGATACATCAGCAAAGGTTTTTTCACGATCTGCTAAATACTTACCCCAAGCAGTTTGATCCCAAATTTCAAGTCTGGTGTTGGCACCGATTACTACACAATTTTTTTCTAAACTTGCATAAGTTCTAAGACCAGATGGAATATTGATTCGACCCTGATTATCAGGCACCTCATCATGGGCGCCAGCAAACATCACTCTTAAGTAATCGCGAGAATTTTTTTGAGTTACTGGTGCTTGACGTAATCTTTCAGTAATTAATGCAAACTCAGCGGCTGGAAAAACATAAAGGCAATTCTCTTGTCCTTTAGTTATTACTAAACCATCTGCTAATTCATCTCGGAAGCGAGCTGGCAAAATTAATCTGCCCTTTTCATCAAGTTTGGGCTCATGGGTACCAAGAAACATCAACTGGCCTCCCCACGCTCAGATTATGGCTTAGGCCACCACTTTACTCCCTTTTTCCCCACTCTCAACCCCCCTCACCCACTATCTCTCCATCGCCCTCCCTTTGTGGAAAAGGGCATAAAAAAAACCGCCCAGATGGGCGGCGGCGGAGTCTTTAGGCCAGCTTAATTCTCGTTATTACGCCGATCCCATCTCTCCTCTAACCCTTGGCCCCAGCCTGGTTTTTTAACCTTTGAGATCCCACTTTTCACCGTGACATTTGTGATGAAGAGCAAAAGCCCAGATAGGCAGATAAGGAATGCGATTACACCCACTGCGGTGACCTGAGCGATCAAACCGCTGATTAAAACCAGTAAGCCAACTACCACAATGCTTAAACCTAAGAGCGCCCGAGAGCCTTGGCGGGTACGGGCTTTACCAGTCAGAGTAGATAGCAGTCGTGGATCCTCCTGCTCTAAGGCAG
This sequence comes from Candidatus Nanopelagicaceae bacterium, assembly GCA_009691185.1. Lineage (GTDB taxonomy): Bacteria > Actinomycetota > Actinomycetes > Nanopelagicales > Nanopelagicaceae > Nanopelagicus. The sequence goes on from SHVD01000013.1 coordinate 12,861, forward strand.
CCTCCATCTCAGCTAGAAGCTTTTTTTCGTGATCAGAAAGTGCCATATTCGAAATATAGAGCACTTGGCGATATTTTAAAACCTAAACGCTTACTCCTGATCGTGATCTTCAACCAACCTGGCAGGGCGCAGACTGCCTCGACCAAATTTGCCTTTGATTCGGTCAACTGCGCTATCGGCTTGGCGCCAACTACTGGTGCGCTCGCCTAAAACCATCTGATGCAGATCCTCATTAACCACCAGGGAGTCTAATGAGACCCCAACTAACCTAATCAGAACTCGATCAAGATGCAGGTTTAAATAAAGGTTTTTCACCACCTCAAATATCTCTTGGGTTCCAGAAATCGGCAAATCTAAGCTTTTCGATCTAGTAATTGTTTTAAAATCTGCAAATCTGACTTTGATTGAAACTGTGTTTGTAGCAAAGTTTTTCTCTCGCATTCGCTCCACACTCTTCTCAGTCAATCTTAAAAACTCTTTTAAAATTTCCTCTACTTGATCAAGATCGGTATCAAAGGTTTCAGAGGCGCTAATGCTTTTTTCAATATGCACACTTTCAACATCTCGATAATCCCTGCCCCAGGCAAGCTCATAAAGTGAGGCACCATTTGCTTGCCCTAAAACTCTAATTAATGTACTGCGCGGTGTATTGGCGATATCGCCCACAGTCATTAAGCCAATTTTTGCTAATTGCTCATTAGTTTTTGGCCCAACTCCCCATATCTCTTTTGCTGGCAGTGGGTGAAGAAACTCTAAGACTTTATCTGCATCTATCTCAAGTACACCATTTGGTTTACAATGATTAGAAGCAATTTTTGCAATAAATTTATTATGGGCTATTCCAACAGAACAGGTTATTCCCTCCTGCGCTTCAACTTTTTTTCTAATTGAATCGGCAATTTGTCGCCCACTACCAAGTAGTTTTCTAGCCCCAGTGACATCTAAAAATGCCTCATCAAGTGAGATTGGTTCAACTAATGGCGTAATATTTTCAAATATCTTCATCAGATTCTCTGACACTTGCGCATACCTTGCCATATCAGGTGTGATAAAAACTGCGTGCGGTGCTAATGCTTTAGCTTTATAAATCGGCATTGCAGCTCTGATACCAAATTTTCTCGCTTCATAATTAGCTGCAGAGACCACACCCCGCCTGCCTGCGCCAACTACTACCGCTTTGCCTTTTAATTTTGGATTATCTTTTTCTGCAACCGATGCGTAGAAGGCATCCATATCAACATGCAAAATGGTTGCAAGTCCGGTACTTATACTCATTTTTTTATCGCCATAAAATTAATAGACATACCTTAAGTTTAGGTTATATACCTGACAGTAATGCTTATACTGAGTATGGAAAGAGTTAGTAGGGCCAAATAGGCCAAGTTCCCTCAAAAGATACAAAAGGAATACATGTCAATTACTGAAGTCTTATTGATCGTTGGACGAGTGCTATTTGCGCTGTTATTTATTAGCTCTGGAGTCTCACACATAACCAAAAATGCTGCTATGACTAGCTACGCCCAATATAAGAAGATACCCATGGCAAAGATCGCCGTTTACATAACCGGGGTAATGCTCGTTCTAGGTGGAGTTTATATTGCACTTGGTTTCTATGCTGACCTGGGTGCACTACTTCTGGCTGCATTCTTGATTCCAACTGCATTTTTAATGCACCCATTCTGGAAAGAAAGTGATGCAACTGCTAAGCAAAACGAAAGCATCGCTTTTTTTAAAGACCTTTCATTAGCTGGTGCGGCAATGATTATTTTTGCTCTGCTTCGTGGTGGGGCAGATTTTGGAAACACGGTAGGAACTCTGCTTTTCTTTAGCTGATAATTGCCCAACCGCCCCTACTTTTTTTATTCCCTGGGGCGGTTTTCTAATAATTATTACTTATGTGTGAAAGCATTACCTCGTGGAGATATCACTAGTCCTAACCGCAGTAATCAGTGGCGGCTTTATCGGCGCAGTCCTTGGCTTTATCGGCGCAGGTGGGGCAATGGTTTCAGTCCCCATCCTGTTATACCTCTTTGATTTCTCAGCAATTAATGCCACCACTGCGGCATTAGCAATTGTTTTCTTAGCAGCACTATCCGGCTTGGCACCAAAGTTTAAAAGTAATGATGTGTTGGTTAAAGAAGCTTTAATAATCTGGGCTCTGGGACTACTAACAAACATCGGACTAGGTCTGATAGTTACAAAAATACCGGAGACAGCTATCTTGGTTGGATTTTCCATGGTTCTACTTGGTGCAGCGTATTCAATGATTAAGGCACCACTTAAAGATCAGCCGGAGAAAAAAATGCCGGTATGGGCGTTGCTTCTGCTTTCGTTATTAATAGGCGCTCTGACTGGACTCTTTGGTATTGGTGGTGGCTTTTTGGCTATTCCCATTTTGGTATTGTTTTTTCACACCCCCCCAAATAAAGCCGCAGGAACTTCCCTACTAATCATCGCCCTTAATTGTTTCACCGCCTTTCTTGCAAAATTTTCCATTTGGGATCAAATCAATTGGCGCTATCCCCTAATCATTGCCCTTGCTGCCATTGTGATTGCTCGCATCGCCTCAAAGCTCGCAGCCCAAACACCGACTGTTCATCTAAAACGAGGATTCGCCTTTCTATTACTTTGTATTGCCTGCTTTACCCTATTGACTCAGATTTAAATCGAGTGCTTTGAAAAGGAGTATTAAATGAAAATCCAAAGAATGATTTCGTATGGCATAGTTCCTCCGCTCTAAGTATCCACCAAACTAGGCGGGAAATGCCACGGGAAACGCCTTCATCGCGTCTTCCTCTTTGATCTCCGACAGTGTACAGTCCCCTCCTGTAATCAATCGCATTAAACTCGTAGTTATATCCCATGAACTTGTAGCGGTATTCCATATTTCTTGGTAGATCAAATCATCAACACGCCTTTTGCGGTAAATAGCAAAGATTGTCTCGCCCATGTCGGTTTGTCCGAAGTATCTAGTCATGTCTCCCTCCTTTTGCATTTTATCAGTTTCCGCCAGTTAGATTAAATGTTGAGGTAAAACCAAATTCCTTCATTATGCTGGCAGCATCAGTAGAACGTTTTCCCGAGCGGCAATAGATTGCGTAGGTGCAACCCTTATCCAGTGCGGATATGTCGGCGGTGAAGTAATCAGATAAAACATCAATATTGATTGAATTCGCGATATGACTCTCGGTATATTCATCTGGGGTGCGCACATCAAGCACAACAACCTTATTATCAGCAATCTTCGAATCAAAGGCAGCTGCATCTAGATTTATCATCAGAAGGTAATCTTACCTATATGAAACCATCATATTGCAGGAGTTGGCATGAACTACCTCAAATGTGGGGTAGTTCAAATGGGGTAGCTTCAATCATTTTTGCGATTATAGGCACCCACAGATGGTAACTGTTGTTTACTTTTGGCGAATTCGCAAAATAGGCCTACCTATAGCTATTTTAAATATGGCAACTAATAAAATGATGTTAAAGAGAATTGCTGGCATTTCATTTATCAAATTACTGGGAACTGGTAAGGGTGAAACTTTTACACCAAAAGATGCTGATCAGTTTCGTTGGGGAATTCTAGTTACCATAAAGCAGGATGATCTAGATAGATTAGAGCAATCACTGGTTTTACAAATATGGCGCAAAATCTCATTAAATGAGTATCGGATTATGTTGAAGCCAGTTTCATCTCATGGCTATTGGTCTGGAAAGCAACCATTTGAGGTAGAAAAATTTGAATGGAGCGGCAAAATTGCCGCAATCACTAGGGCAAGGATCGTTTGGCGAAAGAATTTTCAATTTTGGCGTGCAGTACCGCCGGTAACTTTAAGCTTGCATCAATCCCCTGGATTACTATCTGCAATCGGAATTGGTGAAGCACCAATCGGTCTGCAAGGAACCTTTTCAATCTGGGAAAGTGGAGCAGCGCTGCGGGAGTTTGCGTACAAAGGCAATGCCCATATTGAGGCAATTAAGGCGACTGAAACCAACAAGTGGTACTCCGAAGAGCTATTTGCAAGATTTGCCGTAATTTCTGAGCAAGGTGTGCTGCGTTAATAAGGCACAATTACCCTATGTCACTTCGTCAATTCTATCCAAAGAAAAATAGCCGTCAGCAAGTTCCTGTCTGGAAGTTAATCACTTTATATGCAACCTTGCTAGTTGCAATTGGATTACAGATTTCATATCCATTAATTGATGGTGAAACATTACGAGTTGTTACGATAGCCACTGTTTATTGGGGTGCTACTGCAATGTTTTTGCATGCAATTATCGCCTATGGAATCGTTTACGCATTACAGTTTATTTCGATTACTTTTATCTACGCGCTAGCAATTGAACAGGTAGGTAGTAGGACTGGTTGGCCATTTGGCAGCTATGAATATTCAGGCACTTTGGGCTATCAAATTTATGGAGTGCCTTTAGTGGTGCCTTTCGCTTGGGTGATGTTGGCACATCCACTATTGATTGTAGCCAGGAAAGTTACAAAAAATTGGGTATTTTTATATGGCGGAGTTGGGATGATGGCCTGGGATTTATTTTTAGATCCGCAAATGGTTGCCGAAGAAAGATGGACCTGGGAATTTTCTGGTTCACATGTTCCATTCCAACCTGAGATTCCACTATCAAATGCCTTTGGATGGCTGCTTACTGGCATGGGATTAATGGCATTATTAAATGCCGTGCTTAGAATCGATCGACGAAAAGTATCAGCATCATCGGCTGTTCCTGATTTCTTTTTAATTTGGACCTGGTTTTCTGGCGTGGTTGGTAATGTATTTTTCTTTGATAGAGGCGGTGTTGCACTCTCTGGCGGCATAGTATTTGGGCTAGTTATGATTCCCTATATATTTTCAAGGCGATTTGGGCCGCCGGCAAATATTTAATGGAGATTTTAGTCCTTCTTAACAGCTTGGCGTTGGCGTTAGTAATAATCAACAGTTTTACTATCCGTGTCGTAAAGAATGAGAAAACTATAGTTAGTAACTCAGTATCGATATTAATACCTATGCGTAATGAGCAGGCAAATGTTGAAGGTTGCCTGTCATCAGCAATCGGGCAAAGAGGGTTAGAAAACTTCGAGGTGATTGCATTAGATGACCACTCTAAGGATGCCACAAAATCTCTGATATCAACTTTCCCCATAGTTAAAATTATCGCCGGTACTAACCCACCAGATAAATGGCTTGGCAAGTTATGGGCCTGCCAGCAGTTAGCGGAAGCTAGCACTGGGGAGTACTTAGTTTTTCTTGACGCTGATGTTCGGTTGAGTGAAAATGCAGTTGCAAGCTCGATCGCAAAAATGGGTAATTGGGATTTCTACTCGCCATATCCTAGGCAGATAGTGAATGGTTTCATTCAGAGAATTTTTCAGCCATTATTGCAATGGTCATGGCTGGTCTCGGTGCCTTTACTTATAAGTCAAAAGTTTTCCATTAAATCCATGGCTATAGCCAATGGACAATTTTTAATAATCAAAAGAGATGCCTACTTAAAATCTGGTGGGCATGCATCAGTGAAATCTGAAGTTCTAGATGATTTGATGTTAGCAAGAAAACTTTTAAGATCGGGATTTAAGGGTGGAGTCGGTGAAGCAAGTGCTGTTGCTAGCTGTCACATGTACGGCACTGGCAAAGAATTAATCAAGGGATATCAAAAATCTTTGTGGAAGGCTTTTGGTTCTATCCCGGGTACTTTATTTGCGATTTTTTTGTTGTTTATCACCGGTGTCCTGCCGTTGTTATCTGCTGTTGCCGGCTCATCTGCTGGTCTAATCGCCTTTGGAGTAATAGTGCTTAGCAGGATTGTCGCTGCAATCCGAACCGGTGGGTTACCAAATACGGCGCTTCTACATCCCATTGCTATATCTTTTCTAATTGGCTTAATTGTTTACTCTTGGTTTGGAAAAGTTACCAAGACTTTAACTTGGCGAGACAGGTTGGTTGCTTAAGTGGCCAAGATTTCAATAATCGGCGCCGGAATTGGCGGTATGAGCGCTGCTGCCCGTCTTGCTAAAAATGGACACAACATAACGATATTTGAAAATAGCGATCGCTCTGGTGGTAAATGTAGAACAGAGTGGTTTGGTGATTATGCATTTGATACTGGACCTTCACTGTTAACACTGCCGGCTGTTTATCGAGATCTTTTTTTAAAAACTGGAAAGCGCCTAGAACACATACTGGAGTTGACTCCCGTCGATCCAGCATTTAATTACCAATTTGCTGATGGTAAATCTGTGCTCTTTCCAAACTTATCCAATCCCAAGACGTACAAAGAAATTGAAAAATCCTTTGGGAAAGCAGCAAGTGTAGGTTGGGAAGAAATTATTGCCCGTTCAGAACGAATGTGGGAGGTTTCTAGAGAGCCGTTTGTTGAATCAGAGTTAAAATCAATCTGGCCTTTACTAAAAAACAGAAATTTGATCAAGCAGATTTTAGAGATCGCCCCATTTACCTCAATGCGAAAGCTTGGAAATAAATTAAATCTGGATCCCCACCTGCAGATGATTATCGATAGATATGCCACCTATACCGGCAGTGATCCAAGAACAGCCCCTGCAGTGTTACTAACAATCGCATTCGTAGAAAGCACCTTTGGGGCTTGGCATATTAAAGGCGGAATTGGCCAACTTTCAGTTGCTCTTGAACAAAGATGTCGAGATCTGGGTGTGAATTTTGAGTTTAATACTCAAGTTGAGAATATTATGACGCAAGGCAATCGTGCCACAGGGATTAAGACATCTGATGGAGAATCTATTAACTCAGATCTAGTCGTTGCAAATGCAGACACTGAATATGTCTATAACAAATTACTAGATAAGTCAGTCTCAGCTGCGCGCAGTGAGAGGCGCAAACTAAAGGTTGCCACCAAGTCGCTATCTGGATTTTCTCTACTTTTAGGATTAGATAATTCAAAGGGGAGCCCAGTTCATATCAACCACCACAATGTTTATTTCCCAAAAGATTATGATGCAGAATTTGATGAAATTTTTACCAAAAAAATTCCGGTAAATGATCCCACTATCTATATTTGCGCACCGAAGGATGAATCCATGGTTTCATCCCCAAATAAGGAATCATGGTTCGTGCTAGTTAACGCCCCCCGTCATAATCCTGATGATGGCTGGAATTGGAATAACGGAGCAGCTGAATACGCTCAAACATTAATCAACAAACTTGATCAATTGGGGCTTAATGTTTCAAATCGCATAGATGTGATGAAATATCGAACACCAGCGGATCTGGAAAGTTATGCAATGGCGCCAGGTGGTTCAATTTATGGGACATCAAGCAACTCTGCAATCTCCGCTTTTCTTCGGAGTAAGAATCGATCAAAAGTTAAGGGGCTATTCTGTGTTGGAGGCTCCACTCATCCTGGTGGTGGACTGCCGTTGGTGGCAATTAGTGCAGAGATAGTTTCTAATGCAATTGGAAAAGCTTAACTCAATTGCCGATACGCAAATCTGCTAACCATGAGAAAACTAATACCCTGCAGAATTAACCAGACCACAGTGATTTGATTAAGAATCTCTAAATTAAATTGAAATGCAATCAATAAAATAAAAATAAATGAGGCTCGTACTGGACGCTCAGCGAAGGTAACAACTCCAACTGCATGAACTCCTAATCCCCCAACTCGAGCTCGTAGATACTCCTGTACCGAGGCAATAAGTAGCACTGCAATCAACAACTGCATGCTCACGCCAATTTTGTATAGAGCTAGAATCCAAAAAAACTCAGTTACCCGGTCTACTATGGAATCAAGTACAGCACCCCACTTAGAACTCTTGCTAGTAATTATCGCCATACTGCCATCAATTCCATCGCAAATAAGTGAAACAACTAAAAGAATTGGTGCCCAAATAGTTTGTGCGTAAATATACAGAAAGACTCCAAAAATAAGCCCTGAAACTGTGAGTGAATTTGGGGTGATGCCAACCTTAGAAAGTGGCTTGGTAATTACAAAAGATATGTTCAACCAAGCCTTCACGATCCCATTTACTGGAGCATCACCATGGAACTTACTCCAAGTTGTTAGAAAATCTGATTTATTCATCACTTTGCCAAGCCTAAGTTTCTCGCAATTTTAATTGTTGATTCCGCCGAATTCATAGTATAAAAATGAATACCTGGGACATTCATTTCAATCAAAGTCTTGCCCATCTCTGTAGCAATATCTATGCCAATATTTCTTACTGCGTTTAAATCCTCAGATTGATTTTTAAATCTATTTAAGATCTGCTCTGGTATCTGAACTCCACTGAGTTCTACCATTCGAGCCAGTTGCTTTAGACTTGTTATAGGAAGTATTCCAGCGATAATTGGTAATTTAGAACCTCGCTTGCGAAGTCTTTCAACTAGTTGCTGCCATTTATCAACATCGAAAAAGAATTGGGTGGTGGCAAAAGTTGCCCCCAGCTCCTCCTTGCGCAGCAGGACTTCAATATCTTTTTCCAAATCAAAATTTGAAGATGGATGCCCATCAGGGAAGGCTGCAACGCCAACTTTTAAACCTCCACTAAGGATTGCTAATTCCACCAGTTGATCAGCATGATCAAGCCCACCTGGTATAGGTTGCCAATTAGATCTGGGTCCACCTGGTGGATCACCACGCAAAGCTAAAATACTTTCTATTCCTGCTTTTTTGTATTGTTCTAAAACTTTACTCAATTCAATTTTGGTTGATCCAACACAAGTTAAATGTGCAACCGTTGGAATTGAAGTTCTTGCGGTAATTTCAGTTGTAACTCGAATTGTTCGATCCCTAGTAGATCCACCTGCGCCATAGGTCACTGAAACAAAATCCGGCTTTAATGGCTGAAGTTGTGCCAAGACCTGCCATAGCCTTTCCTCGCCAGCCATATCTTTAGGCGGAAAGAACTCAACTGACAGGGTAGGGGCGCTCTGATCATTGCTCACAGCAGGCAGGGTACCGTTGCACCGTGAGTTTTTCTGTGACCAACGATATTAAATCGATTCGCTCTGCCATAGATCAGGCGTTAAATGAGTTCATTCAACATGAAAATAAATACCTGGCAGGAATCGGTCCAGAGCTTAATCCAGTCGCAGAGGCTGTAGAAAGATTCTTACTAGATGGTGGCAAAAGATTGCGCCCACTCTTTGCCTATGTTGGCCTATTGGGAGCTGGCATTCAACCTAATAAATCAATGGCAAGTGCGATAGCAAGTCTTGAGTTAGTACATGTTTGCGCGCTTATTCATGATGATGTAATGGATGGTTCTGATACTAGAAGAGGTGCACCAAGTATTCATAAATCCTTTGAAGGGATGCACGGAGAGAAAAAACTTGTTGGGTCGCCAGAAAAATTTGGTATCGCATCTGCAATTTTGATTGGCGACTTAGCACTCATTTGGTCTGCGCAAATGCTTCACAACTCAGGTCTTACTAATGAGGAATTAATCTCAGTATTGCCTGTTTATGATGAGATGCGAGTAGAGCTAATGGCTGGTCAATTTCTAGATGTTTACAAACAGTCGTTGGGAACTCAAAGCATTGAGAGATCTTTAAAGGTTGCTAGATTCAAATCTGGAAAATACACAATCCAGCGGCCATTGCATTTTGGCGCGGCTTTAGGAAAAGCAGATGCAGGGCTTGTTTCTATTTACACCAATTTTGGAATTCCTCTAGGTGAGGCATTTCAATTGCGAGATGATTTGCTTGGCATCTTCGGTGACCCTTCCGAAACAGGTAAACCTAGCGGTGATGATCTTCGTGAGGGAAAGCGGACAGTATTAATGGCGGTTGCCATGGACAAATCCAATAAAACACAGTTAGAAGAGATTAAGAAATTATTTGGAGACCCAAATCTCACCTCGGCGCAGGTTCAGATGCTACAAGAAATAATTATTGAGACAGGTGCTGTTTCTCACATCGAATCTATGATCGAAGAGTTCACATCTACTTCACTCTCCGCCTTAAATCATGGTGGAATTACCCCTATCGGCAAGGGATTGTTAACTGAATTAGCAATACTTGCTACAAGTAGAAAGATTTAATTGTGCCAGCAAAGGTAAAGGGACCAACCGATAATGTAGTAATTGTTGGTGCAGGACTTGCTGGATTAAGCGCTGCCCTCAGGTTGGCAGGTGCTGGACGAAAGGTAACTGTTGTAGAACGTGAATCTGTGCCAGGTGGCAGAAATGGTTTGCTGAATAAATCTGGGTACGCATTTGATACCGGTCCATCGGTTTTGACCATGCCAGATTTAATCGCCGATGCGCTTGCTTGTGTGGGTGAGGATATTAAAGATTGGTTGGATTTAATCCCACTCAAACCGCTTTATCGAGCCTTTTATGACGACGGATCACAACTTGATGTTCATTCTGATACAAATCAGATGCAGGAAGAGATTGCTAAAACAATTAGTCCGGCAGAAGCGGTTGGTTATGGTAAGTATGTAGATTTTGTTACCAAGTTATATAAGTATGAGATGAAGGATTTTATTGATAGAAATATTGATTCACCCTTAAATTTGTTGACACCTAACCTAGCCAGACTTATTGCTTTAGGTGGCTTTCGTAAGCTCTCCCCCAAGGTAAATCAATTTCTAAAAGATCCTAGAACCCAAAAGGTTTACTCATTTCAAGCGATGTATGCAGGTGTTAGTCCCCAACAAGCATTAGCTATTTATGCCGTAATTGCATACATGGATTCAGTAAATGGCGTTTTCTTCCCTAAGGGAGGCATGCATGCTGTTCCTCGAGCTATGGCTGCAGCAGCACAAAAACATGGTGTTACCTTTAAATATAACTCCACAGTCACCGCAATAGAAAAAAGCAATGGCAGAGCAACCGCAGTTATAACCGAATCAGGTGAGCGTATTACTTGCGATGTAGTTGTTTTAAACCCAGATTTGCCAGTTGCTTGGCGTGATTTATTGGGCGGTCAACCAAGATCTGTGAAACGACTTAAATACTCACCTTCTTGCGCGACATTGCTGATTGGTTCAAGTAAAAAATATGACCATCTTGCCCATCACAATATTCACTTTGGTAAATCATGGGCTGGTGTATTTGATGAGTTAATTAAGAAAAAAACCTTAATGAGTGATCCTAGTATTTTAGTAACACTACCTTCAAAGGATGATCCAACACTTGCTCCTGCAGGTAAATCCTCTTACTATGTTTTATTTCCGACGCCAAACCTAACTGCTGATATTGA
>SHVD01000014.1 GCA_009691185.1 Candidatus Nanopelagicaceae bacterium
CTTGCAGATGGGGTAACTGCTGCAACAGCAATTGTTAGATCTGGCATCTCGATAGCAAGGTGTGAGTTTTTAGATGCCAAATGCATTAAAAATGTTAATTCACATGATGGATTGTCATTAGCAGAGGTGCCAACATTGTTTTTTGAATTTCATGGCTCACCTCAAGGAGTGGCAGAGGATGCGCAATCTGTGAAAGATATTGTGGAGGAGTTTGGTGGTTCAGAGTTTCAGTGGAGTACAGATGAAGGTGCTAGAAGAAAATTATGGCAAGCGCGCCATAACGCTTACTGGGCGGGTATTGCAGCAAATCCTGGAAAGCGTGCAGTAAGTACAGATGCAGCGGTGCCGCTTTCTAAACTTGCAGAGGCTGTAACTGTTGCTGAACAGGTACTTAGTAAACATCCTTATCCGTTTTCAATATTAGGACATGTGGCAGATGCTAACTTCCATTGTTTTATAGTTACTGACCCAGAAAAACCAGAGGAGTTAGAGGATGTTCGTCACATTACCCATGAGCTAACTATGAAGATGATCGAGATGGGTGGTACTTGCACTGGTGAACATGGAATTGGCTCTGGCAAGATATCGGCGCTGATAGCAGAAACTGGCGCTGAAGCGGTTAGTATTATGCGTTCAATCAAGAATACTCTAGATCCAAATAATATTTTAAACCCAGGGAAGGTGTTTAATTAAATGAGTGCAACTGTCTGGCAGGTAACAATCGCTGGACTTTTAGCAGTTTTACTCTTCGACCTGGCCTTAGCCATTATCAGGCGAAATAAGGAAACATCTATGAAAGAGGCAGCAGCCTGGACTATTTTTTATGTGAGCGCAGCAATTATTTTTGGGTATTCCTTAGGTGAATGGGGCACAACCCAGGCACGTGGTGAATTTTTCGCCGGCTGGATTACTGAGTACTCACTCTCAGTCGATAACTTGTTCATATTTATTTTGATTTTAGCAAGATTTAAGATTGATAAAACAAAGCAGCAGTTAGTGCTACTAATTGGAATCATTATGGCATTAGTGCTGCGTGGAATATTTATTGCCCTAGGTAGTGCTGCAATCTCAAGATACTCCTGGGTTTTCTATTTATTTGGTGCTTTCTTGCTCTACACCGCTTATAAGCTAGTGAGTGAATCTGGTGAAAAAGGGTGGAAAGAAGGAAAACTAATCACTTGGTTTAGAAATAAAGGAGCCTCACCAATGGCGATTGTATTGGTGGCGATTGCATTTACTGATCTGGTATTTGCCCTTGATTCAATTCCTGCGATATTTGGTTTAACCAAAGATCCTTATATTGTCTTTACCGCCAATGCTTTCGCACTTATGGGGCTGCGTCAGCTCTACTTTTTATTGGGCGGGTTGATGGATAAATTGATTTACTTAACTAAAGGGTTAGCAGTAATTTTAGGCTTTATCGGGGTAAAACTAATTGTTGAAGCCCTGCATGGTGGAGATATCCATAAAATATTTGGAGTTGAAATTCCAGAAATTTCCACACAATTCTCGCTGCTAGTCATCATTGGAACTTTACTTATAACAACTATTGCAAGTCTTTTCGTCAGTTCTAAATCAAAGGTGGCAGAATAACCCTCATGATCGAGGGTAGTAATAAGATCCAAGTATTCAAGCCTTACCGTTCATCTTTGCCACCAATAAAGCCTTACCTTAAAGACTTTTGGCGCAGACGAGAGTTTGCTACTGAGCTATCAAAATTTTCTGACAAAGCCGAGTACTTAGAATCAAAGCTAGGCAAAGTTTGGTTAGTTTTAAATCCGTTATTTCTAGCGGTTATTTACTTCTTGTTGGTGACCATTATTCAAGGTGGTCGGGGTCAAGGTAATGGCTTCCTCACTTTGTGCCATATTTTAATTGGGTTATTCACTTTTTATTTCGCTCAAAATTGCATCCTGCTCGGGGCTGCCTCTATTACCTCAGGTGGCAGTCTTATTTTAAACCAAGCATTTCCAAGATCACTCCTACCACTTTCCAGTGCGATAAGTGCCGCTAGACAGTTCCTACCAACAATTCCAATTTATATTTTAATTGTTCTGATTGGAAAATTACTGCTTGATGATACTCAACTACCAGGGCTTAATTGGACTTATTTGCTACTACCATTTTTGTTTGTCTTGTTAGTGATAACTAGTTTTGGACTTGCGTTGTCCTTTGCCACAATGAATGTTTACTTCCGAGATACTACAAAGCTGCTTTCATACATCATGCGAATCTGGCTTTACGCGTCCCCAGTTTTATGGCAACCAGATATGTTAAGTGGCTGGTATCGGATAATTCTTTATTTAAATCCACTTGGGCCAATACTTTCTGCTAATTCAAGAATTTGGATTGATGGACTACCTCCCACTCTCTTCCAATTTATCGGCTGCATATTTTGGGCATTTTTTGCATTTTTAATGGGAAGCTACTTCTTTATCTCAAGGGAGCGTGAATTTGCCGTCCGTATCTAATTCAAATATTTCATTGCCAAGTAATTTAGCAATTCGAATTCAGGATTTATCTATAAGTTATAAGATAAATGTTGAATCGAAAAAGACTTTAAAAAATGCGATCATGCGTGCCAGCAGGGGTGAGCGGGTTAGAACTAGAACTGTTGAAGCGGTAAAAAACTTAAGTCTAGATATCCCACATGGCTCTGTTCTGGGAATTGTGGGGGCAAATGGCGCTGGTAAATCAACACTGATGCGTTCAATTGCTGGCATCTTGCCACCAACATCTGGACAAATAACTGTTAATGGTCGAATCTCAACCTTATTGGCATTGGGTGTTGGCTTTAACAAAGCATTATCTGGCCGAGATAATATTATTTTAGGCGGCCTTGCAGCCGGAATGAGTAAAGCTGAAATCGAAGGCCAAGCCGATGCCATTGCTGAGTTTGCTGATTTGCCTGAAGGTTTTATTGATATGCCAGTACGTACCTATAGCAATGGCATGTATAGCAGGGTGGCATTTGCAGTTGCAGTAAATATGACCCCCGATATTTTACTTCTTGATGAAGCGCTCTCAGCGGGAGATGCTGCCTTCAAAGAAAAATCATTTAACCGAATGCGCCAACTATGTGATGAGGCGAGAACTATTTTGATTGTTTCCCATGCATTATCTTCGCTTAATGAATTATGTGATCATGCAATTTGGATGCATAAGGGCAAGATGCTGGCATCTGGCAAGCCAGAGGATATTACCGATCAATACCTTAAGTTCTTAAATGTTGGCCAGCTGCCCTCAAGTTATGAAGATTTATAGCGGCAACGCATAAAATACTGCAGTAATCACTGCAGCCAAAGCAATTGATTTAACAAAAATAAGTCCTGCGGTTTTGCGATCAGCTCGGCGATCCTCGGCAGATGCCACCTTTGATACCTGACCTAATTTGCCAAAGTTAAATGTGCCAGCAACTCCATAAGCAAGGCAGAATTTACTGCGCGATTGAATGAAACCAATGGCAAAAATTGCAGCTGGTATGAATATTGAAAACCTTGCTGATTTACCTTGATCAGTTAATATTAAAGTTAAGGCAGAGATGATTGTTAGTGCACCACCAAATAATGCAACTAATTGACGGCTTCTGATTTCTTGTGGTCCAAGATTGCAAGTACCTGGTATATATTCAGAGCTCAACTACGCGTCTTCTCGCTGTTCGTCATCACTCCACACCTCGTACTCATCATTTTCAGAACGAGCGAGCCAATTAAATGCAGTTTTGATCGCACCAAATATCACTAATACCCCAGCAAGGAGTGCGAATAATCTTTTAAAGGCTTTAATCATGGGATAAATCTACACGCTTTTCATCCAGGGATAAGACTAATTACCTTCCTTTGCAAGTTTTGCCAGCGAACTCCCAGAAACTCTAAATACGGTCCACTCATCCATCGGCTGCGCCCCGATTGATTTATAGAAATCTATTGTGCTCTTATTCCAATCAAGCACACACCATTGCAACCTTGAGTACCCCTTTTCAATACAGATCTGGGCAAGTTTTCTTAGCAGCGCCTTCCCGTGACCTGCGCCTCGAAACTTGGGATCAACATAGAGATCCTCTAAATACACCCCATGTTTACCTATCCAGGTCGGATAATTTAGATGCCAAACTGCAAAGCCACTTACCTCTCCAGCCTCCTCTGAAATTAAACAAAAGACCGCAGGTGCTTGCCCAAACAAAGATTGCTCTAAATCAGTGATTGATAGGACCACCTCATTTGGTGCCTTCTCATACTCAGCTAGGTCATGAATAAAACGGAAAATATCAGGTAGATCTGCAACAGTTGCTGGACGAATGATGACTGACATTATTTAATTTTTGCTACCAGCATCGCCTGGTCAATATCTGACCAAAGATCATCTACATGTTCAATACCAACAGAGAATCTAATTAAGCTCTCCGGCACAGAATGACTTTCTGTATCCCATCTACGCCTGCGCTCCCAAATAGATTCAACTCCGCCTAGTGAGGTGGCATTAGTTATCAACTTAGCGCTTTCACACATCAAATCAACCTGTGCTGCTGTGCCCTTTGGTTCAAATGAAACTACCGCACCAAACCCCTTCATAAATGATTTAGCAAGTAGATGGCTAGGGTCGCTAACCAAGCCTGGGTAGCGAACTCTGCTAATTCTTGAATCCTTTGATAATCGATCCGCCAACACCATGGCATTTTCTTGCGAGCGCTGCATTCTGACTGCAAATGTTCGCAACCCTCTCAGGGCTAGCCATGTCTCAAATGGCCCAGCAATACCACCCCCATACCTACGAGATTGCTCTAATCGGTTATAAAGTGCTGGGTCCTTAGTGCTTAGTGAACCTAGCAAAATATCGCTGTGTCCTGATAAGAATTTAGTGACTGAGTGCATCACGATATCTGCCCCCATCGCTAATGGGTTTTGATTCATCGGAGTAGCAAAGGTATTGTCAACAGATACCCCACACCCTTTGCCTTTGGCATAGGGGATAAGTTTTGGCAGATCTACTACATCAAGTAGTGGGTTTATTGGTGACTCTAGATGCACCATTTGGGCGCCATCAATGGCTGCCATACATTCTTTAGTATTAGTTAGATCAACAAATCTAACAGTTAATTTTCCAGTTTCATGCAAATTTTTTAGATATGTCGTCGTGCCTTGATAGCCATTTGTCGCAGCCACAATTACACCAGCTGGTGGCAACAATGAAAGCATGGCGTTAATTGCAGCCATGCCAGAGGCAAAAATTAATGTCTTTCCACCCTCAAGGAGTTCAATTGCCTCCTCCAGTGCACTCCAAGTTTGATTTCCATATCGGGCATATCCGATTGGTCCACCTGCATGGAATGTGGAGTTTAAAGCGATTGGTGGATTGAGCTCACCATCAGCTTTCTTTTCTGGTCGACCAGCTGCAACTACTTTGGATTCAGTGGATAACTTATTCCACTCATGCTCTTGACTCATGGGAAGACTCTAGTCTTTTATGCTTTTGCTTCCAATACCAGTGCTACTGAGTTAATGCACCATCTTTCATCAGTTGGAACTGCATGACCTTCACCGCTAAAAACATGACCGAGATGTGAGCCACAGGCCGCGCACCTAACCTCGGTACGAATTCGGGGAAAAAGTGAGCGATCTTCAATTAACTCAACTGCATCTTTTTCAGTTGGTGCATAAAAAGACGGCCAGCCACAGCCTGAGTGAAACTTCGTCTCTGATCGAAATAACTCTGCAGCACACGCTTTGCACTTATAAACACCGATTGTTTCAGTATCTGTGTACTCACCAGTGAATGCCATTTCAGTATCTGCTTTACGTAAAACATTAAAAGACAATGGGTCAACTCGTTTTTTTAATTCACTCTCATCGATTTTTACTTGATACTTTTCACCTTTTGAATTAATAGGTGTTATCTCATTCATATTAGCTAAGTGTGGCCATCGGATAATTAACTCCAGTTGATGAATGGCAGTCATAGCCATTTGGATTCTTGGCAAGGTATTTTTGGTGATACTCTTCCGCCAACCAATAGGTAACTCCTGATGCTGGCAGTATCTGGGTAACAATTTCACCAATACCACTTTTGCTTAACTCCACTTGATAAACATCTTTACTTGCCAGCGCCTGCTTTAGCTGGTCATTAGAGGTGGTGTAGATAGCAGAGCGGTACTGAGTGCCAATATCACCGCCTTGTTGATTTAATGAGGTTGGATCATGCATTTCCCAAAATTCAACTAATAATCTTTGGTAGGTAATTACCTCTGGATCAAAAATAACTTCCACTATTTCTGCATGATTTGTTGTTCCCGTGCAAACCTCTTTATAAGTTGGATCTAGTTTATTACCGCCCATATAGCCAACAGAGGTTTGAATTACACCTGCTAATTGCCAAAATTTGCGCTCTGCACCCCAAAAACATCCGTTGGCAAAGTACGCGGTGTGACTCATTTGCTAATTCTCTCCTAATAACAATTACTTCGCAATCTTTAAGTATTCCAAGGGAAAAAATTAAGGCCAATCTGCAACTGATAACCTTGCTTTTCAATTGATATTTCAGCCCTCGTAGCTCAGGGGATAGAGCACCGCCCTCCGGAGGCGGGTGCGCAGGTTCGATTCCTGCCGAGGGCACTTAGATAAGAGAATAATCTGATGAATATCTATGAAATATTTAAACTTAGCAGCAAAATATCCTTGTTTATAAATTAAATTAAGGAGAGAATAAGAGAGTTAAGTTTTTTTAACTCTTATTACCATCTATCTAACTGAAGGAGTTGCTGCCCTATGGATTGGCGACATCAAGCTATTTGTCGCGATGAGGATCCAGAGGTTTTCTTTCCCGTTGGCAATACTGGTCCGGCATTAGCTCAAATTGAAGAAGCGAAAAAGATTTGTGCCAGATGCCCGGTCAAGGAGCCATGTTTAGCTTGGGCACTTGAAAGCGGACAAGATGCTGGAGTATGGGGTGGATTATCTGAAGATGAAAGGCGTGCAATGAAACGTCGGGCTGCACGTAACCGTGCTCGCCAAATGGAAAATCAAAATCCTTTCTAATTTACCTTAAAACTTATCTCACCTTTAGTGAGGTTATCAAGACGCACCAACCTTATACTCCCGTTTAATTCATTTTTAGTAAGTGTATTTGCAATTTGCAATCCCAAATTAGCAGATTTTTCAATATTAAAATCATCAGGCAAGCCAACTCCATTATCAGATACCGATACTTTGTAATCATTTCCATTTTTTAGAATTTCAACACTCAACAAATCCCCAGATTGCGACAAACCATGCTCAATTGCATTATGAATTAGCTCAGTAACAACTAGCGATAAGGCGGTTGCAGTTTTGGAATCAAAAGAACCAAAATTTCCCACTTTTCTAAATTTGATCTTCCGTGGATTTAAATCCAGAGCGTTTTTCACGATTTGCTCAAAGACCTGATCAAATTCCAACAACTCTGATGATTGATTGGATAAGGATTCATGGACAAGTGCAATGGAGGCAACTCGCCTGACCGCCTCATTTAACGCTGCACTAGCCATCGGATCGCTAACGCGGCGCGATTGCAATCGAAGCAGTGCGGAGACTGTTTGTAAGTTGTTCTTAACCCGATGATGAATCTCTTTAATAGTGGCATCTTTTGTCACTAATGCTCGATCACGATTTCGTAGTTCAGTCACATTGTGAAGCAAAACAATCGCACCAATTCGATCCTCTTTTTGAGTTAATGGAATCACCAATAAATCAATTACCGCCGCCGCACTTTCATACTCAGCTCTGCGCAAAAACTTCCCGCTAAGTGAAGTTTGCCAAGATTCATCAGTTGGCTGATTGTCCTCTTTGCTTAAGTTGCTAAAAACCTCACCTAGGTTTTTCCCTTCGAGTTCACTTTCAAAACCGACCCGGCTTAAAGCTGATCTAGCATTTGGTGAAGCAAAAAACACCACACCATTTGTGTCTAATCTAATTAATCCATCACCAACTCTGGGCGCAGATTCAGAGCTGTAAAGGCTGTTACGAATCGGGAAATTGCCATCAACCACCATCTGAAATATCTTGCGCGCAATCTCACGGTAATTTAATTCTAGTTTTGAAGGTGATCGCATGAGATTAAAATTACGATGTCTTGATATCACTGCCAAACTTTTACCACCAAAAATAACTGGAATGCTTTCATCTTTTATTAATATCTCACCGACTAACTCGGGTTGGGCATCACGAATAATTTCACCATCTGATAATGCTTGATCAATTCTTGGTCTATCCCCCCAATTAATTTGGGTACCAACTAGATCATTACTAAAGACTGTTGCCGCAGTAGTTGGTCTTATTTGCGCAATTGCTACAAATCCTTCTGGCCAA
The DNA here is from genome assembly GCA_009691185.1 of Candidatus Nanopelagicaceae bacterium. Classification (GTDB taxonomy): domain Bacteria; phylum Actinomycetota; class Actinomycetes; order Nanopelagicales; family Nanopelagicaceae; genus Nanopelagicus. The sequence goes on from SHVD01000014.1 coordinate 8,340, forward strand.
GATTTCTCATCCTTGCGAATTGGTAACCAAAGTATGAGATCGGCAAAAGATAGATCAGCTAACAATCGCCACTCAGCAACTAATTGCGCCAGATGCTCTGCTTCATCAATACTTAATTTAGAGTTCTCCGAGATTAACTCTGAAAGGGTCGCCATAGGTCAATGGTAGAGCCACTGTCACAGCAGTTGTTTACCAATTTTGACTATCTGCTTACTAAAGGCAGTATTGCGCGAAAATGAGTATTTACTCACTGCTGCCCCTGCCAAAAGTTGTATGGAGTGGTCATATGGGATTTGGATATTTGGCCAACTGCTAACTAATTCTAAAAACTTACCTTGAATTACCCTGCCTATCCGGTCAAACCTTTGCTTATTTAGTAAATAGATTATTGGTGGAGGATCAATCACTTTTTGAAAATCATTCAGAAACTGCGCTAAGTATGAAATCCCATTTTCATTGGCGTTTATTACATAAATCAATTTGCTCGCACAAGCAACGCTCTCACTTAGCCAATGAGCGTTCATACGTCGATCTGCCAAAGTTTGAGTCAATAAAACTACAGCGCCAGCATCGATCACTACCGCCCCCGCTGTCAGGGTAGACAGATGTTTATTTAACTCTGGGGCTTGGATATTAAGTACTTTAGATTTTGCTATCGGCCGTAAATTATGATGATTAGCACAAATAACTGTGGCAGATATCTGGGCTGCAATTTGATTGGCAATTGTTGAGATACCTGGAGCGCCGGGGGATCCAATTACCGTAGTTAGATTTTCAATTCTTTCTAAACTATGAATCAGAGGTGGACGGTTAATTTGCGATAAGGCGATCATTAACTGTGCCTGCTCATTTTTCTCATCGAGAACAATGAATTTATGCTGCTTGTACTTACTGATAATTATATTTAATTCATTTGCGTCACAGAAATCTTTGCTATAAATAATGCTTAGATTTAATTGTGAAGTGGGGAGAAATTTTGATAGCAATTGCAGATTTAATGCACGATAAATGATGTTGCAGCCTTGAGAAAAAAGCAAGGCGGCAACTTTTTCTTCCTGCTCACTACTACTGATCGCAGTGACCAGATTTAGATTTATCTCAGACACTTCGGACAATAACCAACCTGCTATCGGTAATTAGATTTAGGGCTGATAAAACCTGATTGTTGTTTAAAATTACTAATACACTGACCGAACCTGAATTACTTCGCTCTAACACCTGCTCAACTGATACACCCGCAGCTAATAGTTCTGGCGTGATTATGGAGTTGGAGTCCTTTTTTGCGATTGCATAAATATCAATCACATCACCGCGCACTAATGCGATTGGAAGATCGGTTATCTCAACAGTTAGTGGCACCAGCCGCTTATCTAATGAATCAACCTCAGTGCTGATTGCAGCAACTGGTATTAGATCCCCAGCAGATATTTTTGAAATCACAGTTGTACCAACAATTTGAGCAGAAGATGAAAGATAGTTTTTTGCAGTTTGGGCAAGTAGGACTGAGGCTGGAGTGATATCAGTTGGTGTGATTACTTGACCAGGAGCAAGGTCGCCAACGCTTGCCCAGACTAAAACCGTTCGATTTGCTTCTTTTGATATCAAACTAGCTGCAGATAAAGCGATTATTAATAGTGCAAGCCCCATAGCAAGTCTTGAGTTTTTTAAGAAATCTAATTTAGCAAATTGCATGCCTACTATTTATCAAAGTTGAGGATTTAATAACTCATCCTTTCGGATGATCTACTAATCGACCAATGGTTGCAAGGTTGCCATATGACAATTATCCAATCACTGCCACAAGTAATGCCGATTGAAAAAAGGAAGTTATACCTAGTACCAACAACTGATAAAGAGTTTGGTAACGAGCTCTCCCACCCCAAGTTTTCACCAATGCCATCATCGTTGGAGGAATTACCAGATTTATTCCAATGGAGTGAGAATTTTGTAATTGCAGTGATTGAGGTTTGGTCTGGCCGCAGATCCGCACTTCAGCTGTCCCGAAACTGTCATCGCTCTGTTATAAATAAAATAATCGAACAAGGCAAGCACTTAAATCAAAATTGCCAAATTAGAAAGCTTTACACAAATCAGCCAATTGAAGGTGTGATAGAGGTAGTAGTGACTTTAAGAGTTAAAGACCGAGTTCGCTCATTAACTTTAAGATTTGAAGGCGTTGATAAGCGGTGGATTTGTACCGATCTAAATTTGCTTTAAGCCACTCCGTGGCATCGCTTATATTTCTTTCCAGATCCACATGGACAAGGAGCATTTTTAGAGGTGCCACCAGAATTTGTTGGCTCAACATCTGCGGCTGAGTATTGCAGTGCTGCAGCAGGTGCTGGCGCTGGTGTTAAACCTTTAGCACCAACTTCATTGCCCTCTACTTGAACCTCAACGTGAAATAAGAATCCAACTAACTCTTCTTTTATTGCATCCATCATCGCCGTGAATAGGTCATACCCTTCTTTTTGATACTCAACTAATGGATCACGTTGTGCCACCGCACGTAATCCAATTCCCTCTTGTAAGTAATCCATTTCATATAGATGCTCACGCCATTTGCGATCTAGGACTGATAGCAGGATCTTTCGCTCTAACTCACGCATTACTGCTGGAGTTAACTCACCCTCTCGCTTTTCATAACCAACCCTAGAGTCTTGCAAAATTCTTTCCAGTAAAAACTCACTATCAAGTGCTACTGCGCCACCGATTTCTGCCAATAATTCTTCAGCGGTAAATGAGATTGGATAAAGAACTTTAAGCGCTGTCCATAAGGTATTTAAATCCCAATCCTCTGCCACTCCAGTAGCTGTTGCCGAATCAACATAGGCAGTAATTGTTTCTTCCAGTGATACCTCCACCAGCTCTTTAATATCGAAACCTTCAAGTACTTCACGACGCTCGGAGTAAACAACCTCACGTTGCTTATTCATTACATCGTCATACTTCAACACATTTTTACGCATTTCAAAGTTTAAAGATTCAACTTGGGTCTGCGCTGATTTAATCGCATTGCTTACAATCTTTGACTCAAGCGGGGTCTCCTCCGGCATTCCCGCTGCGCCTAAAAATCTTTCAACTAAGCCAGAGTTAAATCGCCGCATCAAATCATCTTGCAGCGATAAATAAAATCGTGATTCACCTGGATCACCTTGGCGTCCAGATCGGCCTCTTAACTGGTTATCAATTCGTCTTGATTCATGACGCTCAGTACCAAGCACATAGAGTCCACCTAGTGAAACCACAGTTTCATGTTCCTTTGCCACAGCTGCTTTTTGTTTTTCTATCTCAGCTGGCCATGCTTTTTCATACTCTTCAGATGAGTCAACTGGATTTAATCCTTTACGCTGTAGCTCAAAATCTGCCATGAACTCTGGATTGCCGCCAAGCATAATGTCAGTACCACGACCTGCCATATTAGTGGCGACTGTGACAGCTCCAATAGTTCCAGCTCTAGCAATAATCGCAGCCTCTCGCTCATGTTGCTTAGCATTAAGCACTTCATGTGCGATGCCATTTTTCTTTAATACAGCTGATAGCTCCTCTGATTTTTCAACACTTACTGTGCCAACCAAAACTGGTTGACCTTTCTTATGTTTATCCACAATATCTTTTGCGACAGCGGTGAATTTTCCGATCTCTGATTTATAAATCAAATCTGATTGATCAATTCTGACCATATTTTTATTGGTTGGAATTGGGATAACACCCAACTTATAGATCTGCATAAACTCAGATGCTTCAGTCATAGCAGTACCAGTCATACCACTCAGCTTTTTATAGAGGCGGAAGTAATTTTGTAGGGTAATTGTTGCCAGGGTTTGGTTCTCGTCTTGAATCTCAATTCGCTCCTTTGCCTCCAAGGCTTGGTGTAGGCCCTCGCTGTATCTACGCCCTGCCAACATGCGGCCGGTGTGCTCATCAACAATTAATAAATCACCATTCATAACTACATAATCTTTATCTCGCTTAAATAATTCTTTCGCTCGGATTGCATTATTTAAATAACCAATCATTGGAGTATTTGCTGCTTCATAAAGATTTTCAATCTTTAATGCCTCTTCAACCCTGGTAACACCCTCTTCTAGTATGCCAACGGTTCGCTTTTTAACATCAACTTCATAATGCTGATCTAAAGTTAGTTTTGAGACAATACTTGCAAACTCCATATACCATTTCGTTGCCTTATCTGCTGGGCCAGAGATAATTAAAGGTGTTCTTGCTTCGTCGATCAAAATAGAGTCAACCTCATCCACAATTGCATAGTTGTGATCTCGTTGCACACAATCTGAAAGTGACCAAGCCATGTTGTCCCGTAGATAATCAAAACCAAACTCATTATTTGTTCCGTAGGTAATATCAGCTGCGTATGCTTCACGTCTTTCAGCGGGTGACATACTTGCCAGAATTACACCAACTTTAAGTCCCAGAAAGCGATGTACTCGACCCATCCATTCACTGTCACGCTCTGCTAAATAATCATTTACGGTAACTATGTGTACACCTTTACCAGTTAATGCATTTAAGTATGCTGGCAAAGTTGAGACTAGAGTTTTACCTTCACCAGTGCGCATCTCAGCAATATTTCCACGGTGGAGTGCAGCCCCACCCATTAATTGCACATCGTAATGTCGCTGACCAAGAGTTCGCTTTGCTGCCTCCCTTACAACTGCAAAGGCCTCTGGCAAAATAGAATCTAAACTTTCACCCGTTGCATACCGCTCTTTAAATTTTTCAGTTTTACTTCTTAGGGTTTGATCATCTAAAGCAGAAATTTCACTTTCAAATTTATTAACCTCTTGCGCAACTTTTACTAAGCGTTTAACCGCCTTGCCTTCACCAGCCCGTAAAACCTTGTCTAATAAACCCACAAAGATCCTCCGCTGGCCTCTTAAATATTATTGATGAAATACGATAGTGGCTTATCGTATTAGAGAATTACGCCCCACCGCACACGCGGTAATAACGGCGGTGATACTGATTTTGGCATTAGCCAGGGCCCTAACCCCCTCCTGGATGGATGCACCAGTAGTTACTAGGTCATCAATCAAAAAAAGATCACCTTTAGGAATTTCGCAGTTTTTAATGCTAAAGGCACCACTTAGGTTTTGAGCTCGTTGACTGCTATTTAATTTACTCTGATCCCTTATATTTTTAGCAAGATAGAGAATTGGTATATAAGTGGCAAAGATATTTTCCTTTGCCAGTAATTTTACTACCTGATTAGCCAACTCACTTATATGATCCCTTCCCCGTCTTCGAATTGCAGCGGGTGAGGATGGCACTGTAGTAATTGTTATTTGCTGGACCCAAATAGAAACTGGTAGAGCAAAAGCTATTGATCTAGCAATACAGCGAGCAAGCAGATCAATGCAGAACTTATTGGTATTTTCTTTGGCAGATAAAATAATTCTGGCAGATTGTGGATTGTAGTCGGCAACAAAATAAAGCTTATGCTTGCCTATAAAATTTAATTTAGGTGCTGCCAGCCAGTTTTCACCACAGGTGTTACATATCTGGGTACCAATTAAATTACAGCCTGCGCAGGTGGTGGGATAGATTAGCTCTTTTAAGGCGAGGAATGTTTTTAGCACTACCCTGTTATAACAGGATGCCGCAGTTTTATTTTTTAAACTCTATTAACTGTTAATACTAAATCATCTGGGATGAGCGCAATTGGAAAGGATTGCACTGAATCACCATTTAGTTTAGGAATGGTTAGCACAAAGTGAGCACCTTGATTTGGCTTTCCCCACGCTAGTAATTGACCTTGGTGCAATTTGGTATCTTCAATTGCAATTGACAGACCCAATCCGGTTCCACCACTACTTCGAGCTCTAGATGGGTCTGCACGCCAAAAACGATCAAATAGATATGGTGCATCCTCTTCATTAAAACCTAATCCATAATCTCTAACCCCTATTGCAACCTCTTTATGACTTTCTGCAATAACTACCTTTATCTTCTTGCCTTCACCATGATCAACTGCATTGGTAATTAGATTTCGCAGAATTCTCTCAATTCTTCGTGGATCCCCCTCAACTTGAATTGGCCCATCTGGTGCTATCACCTGAAAAAGTGCCGCTTTGCTGGGATGTAAGAAATCCACTGTTCGTTTGGTTAATCCACAAATATCAAAAGTAACTACACCTAGTGCTGCCGCCTCGGCATCAAATCTGCTCACCTCAAGTAAATCAGAGAGCAATAATTCAAATCGATCAATTTGATTAATTAATAACTCACTACTTCGGGCAATATTTGGATCAAAACTTCCTTTTTGTTCAAAGATTACTTCAGCTGCCATCCGCAAGGTGGTTAGTGGAGTGCGTAACTCATGTGAAACATCAGAGACAAATCGCTGTTGTAGCATGGATAAATTTTCCAAGCGAATAATCTGTTGTTGGATAGAAACTGCCATTTCATTAAATGACTTACCTAAAGTTGCTAACTCATCATCACTAGAAATACTCATCCGGCTGGTCAGATCCCCCTGGGTAAATTTCTCAGCAACTGCTGCTGCTTGTTGTACCGGTGAGACTACTTGTCGGATTACGAACTGAGTACTAAGTCCAATAAGTATCACCAGTAATAAGCCTGCACCGAATAAATTCCAAGTGATACTGGAGATGCTTTGATACTGCGCATCTAATTTGAATAAGTAATAAATTTCATAAACTCCAGTACGTGGGATATTTAATTTGCCACCAATTAAAAATCCTGGAAACTCTTTTCCATCTGAGTAGCGAATCCTGACCCGCTTATCCAAAACCTCATCTGCTTTCCTGACCTGTTCACGAAAAATTTCTGGAATTGAGTCAAGAACTAATAATGTTGGAACGGTTTGATAGATATTTTGCTTGCCATCACCTTCAACTACCGGCAAAATCACAGTCTCTCTACCCGAAAGTGAGCCATCCTCTCGGGAAGAGGTAATGAAATCTTGAACCACTTTGTTCAGACCAGCATCATTTTGAAATCTTGCAAGATTGAAATGCCCTTGTGCTAAATAAAGAGCGTTAGCTGTTTCAATTTTTGAAATTGAAATTTTCTCATTAATAATTGTGGCTGACACCCGATTATGGATAGATACACCAATAACTGTTGCTATTAGTATTGAAAAAGCAACACTTGTCAGCAGCACCTTAAGACTTAGAGATTTCTTTATCCTAATTTTGTTACTGAACATGGCTAAACTCTAGCCGCCCCCGCCTTATAGCCAACACCCCGAACTGTTAATACATACTCAGGCTTATCTGCATCTGATTCAATTTTGGAGCGCAGGCGCTGGACGTGAACGTTGACTAAACGAGTATCAGCTGCGTGCTGATAGCCCCATACCTCACTTAATAATGCTTCTCGAGTAAAAACTCTACTGGGCTCTTTGGCTAATGTGGCTAGTAAATCAAACTCCAACCGAGTGAGAGGAATTTCTCTGCCGCTTTTTAATACTTTATGCCCCATTTGATCAATCACTAAATCACCAATGTCGAGTGTGCCAACTTTGGTAACTCTTCTAAGTCTGGTATTAATTCTTGCTACTAACTCTTGTTGTTTGAATGGTTTAACAATGTAATCATCGGCGCCAGCCTCAAGTCCAAGGACAACATCATGCGTATCATCCTTTGCAGTAAGCATTACTATTGGCACCATCGATTTTTCTCTAATTAATTTGCAGACCTCAATGCCATCAACTCCTGGCAACATAACATCTAATAGCACTAAATCAGGCGGGTTTGTATTGAATAAATCCATCACTTGATCTCCACGATTTACTAAATCAACCTCCATACCGGCGGAAGTTAGGACGATGCTAAGCATCTCCGCTAAGTCTTGGTCGTCATCAACGACCATGACTAATGGCATTTAAGAGCCGTGTTCCCAGGAGTTTAAATAAAGCTCTTGAGCAGGGGTTAAAACATCAAGTGCTGAACCCATACTCTCTAGCTTCAAGCGTGCTACATCCTTGTCAATTGATGCTGGCACGTTATGCAGCCCGGCTGATAATCCTTTTCCAGATTTCAACAACCACTCAGCGGTTAATGCTTGATCAGAAAATGACATATCCATAACCGAGGCTGGGTGTCCCTCAGCCGCGCCTAAGTTGGCAAGTCTTCCCTCGGCAATAAGTAGTATCCGGCGGCCATCTGCCATAACAAATTCATCTGTCTGATGGCGCATCTTGGAGTTCTTGCTCTTTGCATTTTTCTCTAACCACGCCACATCAATTTCAATATCAAAGTGGCCTGAGTTAGCAAGAATTGAACCATCTTTCATTTGCTTGAAATGCTCATCACGTAGAACATCACGATTTCCAGTTACAGTTATAAAGATGTCGCCAATTGCTGCAGCCTTTGTCATTGGCATTACTCTAAAACCTTGCATCAGCGCATCCAATGCTTTGGTTGGATCAATCTCAGTCACAATAACCTCAGCGCCCATTCCTTTAGCGCGTTCTGCAACCCCTTTACCGCAATAACCAAAACCAGCAACTACCACAATTTTTCCAGCAACTAGAGTGTTTGTAGCGCGAAAAATTGCATCTAATGTTGATTGACCAGTGCCGTATCTATTATCAAACATATGCTTAGTGTCAGTGTCATTTACGGCAATCATTGGAAACTTGAGTGCACCATCTTTAGCCATCTGGCTCAATCTGATAACACCAGTTGTGGTCTCCTCACAACCTGCCATTACGCCCTCTATTAATTCTTTTCTGGTGGTGTGTAAAACATTTACCAGGTCGCAGCCATCATCAAATACTAATTGTGGCTTTATATCTAAGGCAGAGTTTAAATGCTGATAATAACCATCTCGATCAACAGCATTTCGAGCAAAAACTGAAATTCCATACTCATGTACCAAAGCTGCTGCGGTGTCATCTTGAGTTGAAAGTGGATTTGATGCACAAAGCGCTAGATCTGCTCCGCCGGCTTTAAGCGCCAACATTAAGTTTGCAGTCTCGGTTGTTACATGCATACAAGCAGCAATTCGAATTCCTGAAAATGGTTTCTCTTTTGCAAAACGCTCTTTTATTTGTGCCAACACCGGCATATTTCTAGCTGCCCATTCAATGCGCTTTTTTCCTTCACTAGCCAACGCAGAATTTGCAATATCGCTTCTAATCACAGTGGTGGTACTCATTCACTCTCCTATTAATTCGATCTACTAAAGTATTGGCAATTATCTGGCTGCCAATGGATAAAGATACCCTGAGTGGGGCTGATTTATCACCTTCAAAGCAATGCTAAAACAGTATCTGTGATTATTGCCATCTCTTTTTCGGTATTTGCCTCAACATTTAGCCTAAGCAGTGGTTCAGTATTAGATGGTCGAAGATTAAACCACCAACTGTCTGCAGTAACTGTAAGGCCATCTAAATGGTCAAGTTGATAGTTGCCTTGATACTTTTCTTCAACCGCTTTAATGGATTTAGTAACATCTTTTACTTTGTTATTAATCTCACCACTTGAAAAATAACGACGATATGGCTTTAATAAATTCGATAACGGCTTATTGCTATCCATCAATTCAGCTAATGCATAAAGTGCAGCTAACATGCCAGAGTCTGCCCGCCAGAAATCTGCAAAGTAAAAATGTCCTGAGTGTTCGCCACCAAATATTGCACCTGATTCAGCCATTAAGCTCTTAATATAAGAGTGACCGACCCGACTACGTAAGCCAACTCCTCCATTCTCGGTGATAACTTCTGCAACAGCTTTTGAGGAGATTAGGTTGTAAATAATGGTGGAACCTGGCTGTGATTTAAGTTCACGCACAGCAATTAGGGCGGTCAAAGCAGATGGATTTACTAAATCCCCTTTTTCATCAATCAAAAAACATCGATCAGCATCCCCATCGAAAGCAAGGCCAATATCTGCTTTTTCTTTCTTAACCTTCTTTTGTAGATCCTTAAGATTCTCAGACTCAATTGGATTTGCCTCATGGTTTGGAAAATTACCATCCAATTCAAAATACATAGGAATAAGATCAATATTTAAATGCTTCATTACCGCGGGCGCAGTAAAGCCTGCCATACCATTTCCGGCATCAATAACAACTTTTAATTTTCGTTTCTTGAACGTTTTTTTAGGAAATCTTGCTAGTAAGTAATCTACATACTCGCTGAGTAAATCTTGACTTTTTACTGAACCAACAGGTCGATTTGATATTGGCACACCATCTTCAATAAATTTACGAATCTTCAACAATCCCGACTCTTGTCCAATTGGCTTAGCACCACTTTTACAAAGCTTCATGCCGTTATATTTGGCAGGATTGTGGCTGGCAGTAAACATAATTCCAGGTAAATTTAATTTGCCAGAAGCAAAATACAACATATCGGTAGAGGCCAAGCCAATTCGAATTACATCCATGCCTTGACTGGTTGCACCATCAGAAAAAGCTGCTGCTAGTGGGGCAGATGATGCTCGCATATCCTCACCCACCACAATTGTGGCCGGCTCTCGTTCTATCTCTAAAAATTTAGCAAAGGCAACTCCAAGAGAGAATGAAAAATCAGGTGTGATTTCATTTTTTATCAAGCCTCTAATGTCATATGCCTTGATAATTTTCTCTAACATAATGCTCTTAACTTAGAGGTTTGTTTAAGATTTTAAAAATTAGTTTGATGGCAGCACGCGCAGATGGCCCCGCCGTCCCAGCTCTGGCTGCATTGTTTTCCCACCCGTTTCGGTATTTGCTACTTCACGAACCGCATCGGCAATCGCCATTAGATCTTCCTCTGATGGCCCAGTGTTGTGATTAATAATTTCTTCTTTAATTACACTCCAACCAACTGGAACTGTTAAACGCTCACTGTGCAGCGAACAAAGATCATAATTGTGTGGCTCGGCATAGGTTGATAGTGGTCCTAAAACGGCAGTTGAGTCAGAGTAGATGTAGGTAAGAGTCTTAATTGCAGCATTAGTGCAACTAGCTCTTGAGCACCTACGTGAATTCGACTTTCGCATATGAACAGGTTAATACCGTTATGGTGAAAATGTTGGGATTTAGCCCCGACTTATTACTTTTGCATCGGAGATCGGCTCGGCTGCTGTTTCTAAGTTAGCACCATTATTCATTGGAATATAGCTGCTGCCGATACTGCCATCTGCTGGTAACAATATGACACCCCCACTAATTCCCTTACCCTTTGCGGTGATTTGCAATCTATTTAAACCAACTGGGGCAGACCAAGTTAAAAAGTTTGATCCACTCAGTTGTTGCTGAATTTTCTTACCATTCACATCAGTTGCCGATATTTCAACGCTTATTTGGTCGCCAACAAAACTTAAGATGGGTTTAGAGCCGGTTAAGTTCACGCTCCACTTATTTAATGGATCAGTACCTGTTGCCCAAGCAATTTCAGAACTTTTGCCATAAACGAAGTTACTCAATACCGAAGCCAGAATTGGCTGATCAGAATCAATAATTACTGAGAATGGTTGATTAATCGGTGCAAAAGTTAATGGGATATCCAAAACTTTTTGCCCCTTCACCTCCAGTTCAGATAAACCAATCGGCACAAAGTTCCCATCATTTGAATTAATAGTGACATCAACATTTGCATCAATCGAAGCTGGTACCAACAAACGCAAGGTATGAGTAACTGAGTTTTTGGGGGAGATTAATTTTCCAGTAAATCCGGAGATCGCAGAAATTTTTACCTGCTTACTTGCTGCTGCAACTGGAGCAACAAAATCAGCACCCAGAGATTTGAGTCCTTTTTTTCTCTCATCAAACAAGAAAGAGCTAACTCGTCCTGATTTGGTCTTCACCGCAATCATAATAACCTCTTCACCAGGAATCATTGAGTCCACCGATATTTTTTTAGTTGAATCTTGGGCAATCACAACACTCTTTGGCTCAAGTGGGCCATTTGGAGTAAATATTTCTATATCCACTGTTGATTCACTAAACCCACTATTTGTAATATATAAAAATGATTTACTAGTCAGCGCGCCAGACCCACCAGCAAACCATTGTTCACCGTTGCTAATTGAGCAAGGCACTACCGCTTTCCAGATGTTGTTGGCAAAAGTTACTGCAGTTCCAGAATTTCCCTCTACCAAGACAGCTTTATTTATCAATGGGATCACACTGCTTTTGCCAGCATTTAACCGCTTACTTTTTCCATCAATTAATCTGCGATTTATTTTTGAATTAACCAAGGCAGCAATTGAAGAAACCTTGTTTCCTATTGCTGGGCAGACAGTTGCCGGATAAGAGCTGGTCAATTTCACCTGATCTGTTTGAGTGGGTGCAAAGTAGGAAATCCCAGCTAAGCAGATTAGTACTAATGGGATTGTCAGAATTTTCCAGTTGAATTGGCTAATTTTCATACCAGCTCCTCAATCGGAACCTCACTACGCTTTCGGCCAGCAGGTAAGGCCAAAACTATGGTGGCAATTAACGCAATCATCTGCATTGATATCCATGCATTCCGATACTCACCGTTATGAGTTAAGGAAAAATCACCAGCTTCAGAGACCTTGAACACTGGTAATCCAAATTGATTTTGCTTAACTGGAATCTTTTTGCCATTCATTATTAACTGCCAAGCCTTATCGTATTTTTCAGCCAATAATATTTGCCCTGGACCTGTGACATATCCCAGGGATTCATCATCAGTCAGACTTATCGAGAAATTTTTGCCTAGCGGATTTTGATAAGTAACCCTGGCATTAGAGTTATTGACCTTCCATACAACACCATCTTTTGTGGCCGAGCTGCGGGTATAGCCACCGATTCCATCAATAGTACGTACCAATGCTGCGTCAGCTGGATTTTTCATAAACAAATACTGCACTCCATAATATCCAAGAACTTGACTGCTAGCAGCACCTACACCATTTACTAAATCAACAATCCCTTTATGAACGAGTTCAGGTGTTTTACTTGCGAAATCAGCATCGCCTAATTGCAAATCTCCACCACGAGTTATGAAATATTGCAGCTGATTAGTAGTTTTTCTAATTACAAGCGTCTTGGGTTGCTCACTTGTGCTTGCTAAATCAGTTATGAAAGCAGGTACTACCTGTTCTTGATTTGATCGCACCAATGAATTAGCACCTGCGGTGGCGGCCCATACCGAGATTGAAACCATTAAAATTACTGTAATTACGGTGGTCAAAACAGTAACAATGTGTTTGAAGCCAAAATTAGATTTTCGCAGCTGTGGTAGCAATCTTTCGGCGACGGCAAAAAAGGCGAGCAGGGTTAGAAGTTGGGCAAAAATAATTAGTGGACCACTCCAGATTCGCTCGGCACCGCTGCTATTGCCTGTTATGTAATAAGAACTTAATGTTGCAGCAGTTGCGATGACCACTACCGCAAGTGAAGCGGTTTTTCGTTGATCATAAGAGATTACCGTAATTAGTAGAAAAAGTACCAAAGGTGCCAAGATAAATAATCCAGGTGATCCCACACCTCCTGGATTAAAAAGCAAAACTGACACTTGATCACCAGATTCTATTGATAATCCTGGCTCTTGTAATGCGGTAATTGGATGCAAAATTAGGTTAAATGAGTGGGGAACATTAAGTAGCACTGGCGTTATGAGTAATGCAAAACGCTTTTTAAATTCATCTGTATCCAGATTTTTAAGAATCACTTGCCATTTAGTGGCACGCCAGTTTGTTGCAATAAAATACTGATTGATAACAACAGCAAGGTGAAAACAGATCCAGCTAATTAGGAACAATGGCGAAAAGGCGGCAGCCACCGATGCCACTAAGGTGATAGAAAAGATTTTGCGCCATGATATTTTTAACAATCCTTTATATCTGCCCAATAAAGTAATTAATGGTGGCAAGATCAAGGCAACCACAATTGTGCCAAGGCGACCTTGATTTATTGAGGTGAGTATCACTGGTGAGAGTGAATAGATAAATGCTAAAAATACGCTGGAGTATTTACTTAATGCATAATTTCTAGCAGAGCGATAACTTAAAATAAACAGTAATATTGGAGTGAGGAAAAACAGGATTGCAATAAAGCTTTGTGGATTAGCTGCAGTGATAAATGAAGTAATTCCAATTATTAGCACCCATGATGGCACCGCTGTGCTGCTGCCCAGACCTACCTGATGCCACGAGTTGAAATAAGAGCTAATTAATTCATAAGCACTAGCAGGTGAGACTGCAAGTGCACCCCCCGAGAGTGAACCAAGCCGATTACGTGAGTAGAAAATAGTAATTAATACCATTAATAAAATGCCAAATAATAATGGCTGCTTAATTAAGGCTCTAATCTTGCTAAAGCTTTTTGTTTGAGCGAAATCGATCTCATCAAAACTCTCATCAATTACACCAATATCAGAGTAACTTCGAGCTTTAGTAATCTCACCAGAACCTCTGTTTGGTTTCAAAGCATTACCTAGCGCAGATGAAATCCTTTCAAAAATGCTTCTTACTTGCACTGACCGTGCTGGAATAAATGGTTTGATAACTCGGGCAGTTAATACTCGATTTGATCTTCGATACCTTCTTGATTTAATCAAATCTGCTGGCTTGAAAATTAAAAGTCCGATCGCAGCAACTTCATCAGCAGCATATCCAGGAAGTTTTGCCAGCAAATATATTAGCGAGCGCCCAAGTGAAGTGAAAAGAAGTTGAATCACCACCCAAGGCAGAATCCACCAACTTGAGTTAGCAAGCAAGACAAATGCAGCGTTGCGACGGTCCAGCAGTAAGGGCCGGTGCAAAATTGCATCTTTCACATCAACTGTGCGTCTTTCTGAGGAGGCTGCTTCTGCGTGATAAAGAATTGCTTCCCCTACACAGATAACTGAGTACCCAGCAATGTGGGCGCGCCAGCCTAGATCAATATCATCTCTAAATAATTCTAAGCTGGGATCAAATCCACCTAGTAATTCAAATAGCGACCTCTTAATCAACATACCTGCGCTGCTTACCGCCAACACCTCTTTGATCTCATCATGTTGACCTTGATCAATCTCGCGCTCTTCCAGTCCTGTCCAACGACTGCCGTTCTCAGTAATGCTAATTCCAGCCTCTAAAATATGTTTGTGGTCATACCAACCTAAAATTTTCGGACCGAGGATTGCAACCTGTGGTCTTGCAATAGCAGCTGCTAATAACTTTGCTAGCGCATGCCTATCCGGTGCGCAATCATCATGTAAAATCCATAACCACTCTTGTGTATCACTATTTTTTTTAATTGCTGGAAGTTTTCTAACCGCGGCAGCCACAGCTGCGCCAAATCCAGTGCTTTGAGATTCTTTTATTACTTGAATCCCGGCATTACTTAATAATTTAGCTGAGCCATCAAGGGAACCATTATCAACAGCGATAATTTCACCTACCCAATGTTTTTGCGCAGATAATGAGGCAACAACCTCACTTAACCAGGTAGCGCCATTATGGGCAACAATT
>SHVD01000015.1 GCA_009691185.1 Candidatus Nanopelagicaceae bacterium
TAGCCAGCGCCAACCTTTAATGATTTAACTGCATCAACTAATTGCTTAATAAAGATCGGATTTTCATAGATATTTTTATCAACAATAGCAAGTGACGCTGCTGAACATTTTTGTCCTGCATGCCCAAAGGCTGATTGCACCAGATCTTTTACTGCAACATCAATATCACAGCAGGCAGTTAAGACCATAGCATTTTTTCCACTAGTTTCAGCAAGTAAATTCAACTCATTTTTCCAAGAGGAAAATAACAAGGCTGTGCTATATCCGCCAGTCAAAATAACCGAATTAACCCCATCATTTGTAATCAAAGATTGACCAACCTCATTATCTTGAGTTGAAACAAATTGCAGCACGTTTTTAGGCACGCCAGCTTTCCATAATTGATTTACTAAGTGCCAAGAGGTAGCAACAGTTTCAGGTGCTGATTTAAAAATCACTGAATTTCCAGCAGCTAATGCCGCACAGATCCCGCCAGTTGGGATCGCATAAGGAAAGTTCCAAGGCGGTACAACTACAACCACACCAACCGGTGATGATTCGCGCTCTAAATCTAATGAAATGGCTGAGAGTGCATAGTAATTAGCAAAATCAATTGCCTCTGAGACCTCAGGGTCAGCCTCTGAGACTGTCTTACCAGCATCACGGGACATTATTGCGATTGTTTCTTCTTGTTGGGCATGTGCAATCTGAGCGAATTTTTTAAGGATCTGGGCTCGTTTAATCACGCCAAGCTGATCCCAATCCTGTACAGATTTCTTTGCAACTTTTACTGCCGAATTAATATCGGTTGATCTAGCAACGCAGTATCTATACCAAACCTTGGCATTATCACTGGGGTCAATGCCTTCAATTTGTTCTCGATCATAAATCTCCTTGCCATCGATAACACTTGGAATCTCATAAATTGCCCGCTTTAAAACTGCTCCCACCTCTTTATCAAGCTTGGTTAGGAAATCTAATTTAGTGATATCAGCATTAGGAGCATTCTCAAAACTTTGATCAACTTCAAATTGGTGATTTCTATGCCGAAGACTCTTAGTTGAGATCACATGACGTTGGGATGCACTGGCTAAAAATCTAGAGGATTGCTCTGCAAACTTTTCTGGATTAGAGCCAATTTCAAAAGATGAACGGAGGTAGTTTTCAACGGCGGTATTTTCATCAAATCTTCGTACTAGATAAGCCACAGCTGATGCAAAATCATCACCGCGAGTAACTGGTGCGTAAAGCAAAATTCGCATCGAACGTTTGGCAATGGCTAGTGCCTCAGGGTTTGCCATCCCCTCAAGCATCTCAAGATCTAATTGCTCCATTACATTACGACGCTGGGCAATCTCTAAGGCAAATGCGATGTGAAATAGATTGTGGCTGGCCACCCCAATTCGAACCGCTTTAGCATGTTCTCGGCGTAGAGCGGTATCTAACAATCTTGAGTATGAGGCATCCACATCTGCTTTTGATATATATGGAGCTGCACTCCAACCGTGTAATTCAGCCTCAGCTTTTTCCATGGCCAAGTTTGCACCTTTTACTAATCTAATTTTTATTACCCCACCTGATTGCTTGTTTCGCTCCAGAGCCCACTCAACTAATTCAGCAAATACCTCATGTGATTCTGGAAGATATGCCTGCAAAACTAAACCTGCATATAGATTCTTAAACTCTCCCTCACTTAATACCAGCTTGAAAGCATCAACGGTCAATCGAAGATCTCTAAACTCCTCCATGTCTAAATTGACAAAGGTATTAGTTGCGATCGATGTGCGATAAATTTGGCGCAATTTTTCACTTACCCGCTCTAATGTGCCCTTGCGATCTAGTGCAATTATCTGACTGGCAACTGATGAAAGTTTGACCGAGACATAATCAACCTCACTTCGCTGCATCATTTGCATAACCCGTTCAAATCTTTCACTTGCCTCGGCTTCACCCAATACCGCTTCGCCAAGAACATTTATATTTAACCTGATTCCCTTTTTGGCACGCTTTTTTATTTGCCGAGCAAGTTGCTTACTCTCAGCAGGCAAAATAATCCCCTTCGACAAGAGCTTGACCTGAGTGTGCACGGCGAATAAAACCGGTTTAGGCAGCACCTTGGAAATTACGGCAATTAGTTTTAGCCCAAAAGTATTAAACAATCCAAACCCGGCAATAGAGGCATCCTTTGCAACTTTTCGTAAAATTCGAACTGAGTCCTTGGCAGAGGTAATGCGCATAACCTCATCAGTTAATGAAACTGTTACTGAAATAGCTTTAGGATCTTTAAATAACCTGGTGAATCTTTTTCGACTAGATTTGTCATACCTTTTTAGATTAAGTGTCGATTCATTAATTAGCACTCTGGCACTTTCAATAGCTGATGAAGCTAATTCATCGATCCCTGGGTCGGTTGCTATTGGTTTACTCATCCTTGCATCAATCCCTTTAATTTAACCAAAGTTTTAGCCATCGCAGTTGGTACCCACTCTCCGGAGTCAGCGACCCACCACTTAGAACGCGCTTGGCGGCCATCCCAACTCTCAGTCACTAGGGTTGTATTGGCATCCACCTCAGTTAACTCATACCGCCAAACGTTGTGTAAAACATGTCGCCAAGCAATCACCTTATTTTCTTGAAACTCAACGACTTGATTTTGAATAATATAAGCAATTCCAATCTTCATCTTCATGCCAAATTTGGCGCCAAGATAAAGCCGAGATCCTCCCCTTATGCTTCCTCTAACCATTCCTGAACCATCCATTAGTTGGTGGTTTGCTGGGCAGGATATAAAATCAAAAATTTTCTGAGCCGGTGCATTAATCTCTAGTTGTGCCTTAAAGAAAAGTGGGACACCAGTATCTAGTATCTGCGCTTTTTCTTTCATTATTAATGGGCGGTGTTAGAGGGCCGTTCATACTCTAAAACTAAACCGAGAATCGAAATCAGCAAACTACCCACGGCAATGAGAACCAACCACCAACCGATAATTAAGCCGACACCGACGGCGCAAGCCGATAGTGCAACTGGCAGTGGCCACCATGAGTGGGGTGAAAAAAATCCCATCTCACCTGCTGAATCTGCTATTTCACCTTGTTGATTATCCTCTGGTAATAAGTTTCCTAATCTGCGACTGGTAAACCAAAGATAGAAGCCAACAATTAACGCAAGTCCTGCACTTAACGAAATCGCAGTAATTCCTACTGGTTCCCCGCCTACTTGCCAATAAATTACCGCCAAAATTACATAAAAAACTGAGAGCCCTACAAATAAAATCCAGCTAGTTTTCATTAATGATCCGCTTTTTCTGCCATATGCGGGTAATGCAAATCAAAAGCTGGACGCTCACTGCGAATTCTTGGCATCGAAGTAAAATTATGTCGAGGTGGTGGACAAGAGGTTGCCCACTCTAAGGATGAGCCATATCCCCAAGGATCGTCATTCATTACCTTTGGGCTATTTCGTGATTTCCAAATATTTAAGAAAAATGGAATCATTGAAAGTGCCAGCAAGCCTGAGCCAACTGTTGAAACCATGTTCATGAAAGTGAATCCATCAGAGGCTAGGTAATCTGCGTATCTACGTGGGAATCCTTTAATTCCCAGCCAATGCTGAATTAAAAAAGTTGTGTGGAAACCAAAGAATAATGTCCAGAAGTGAATCTTGCCTAAGGTCTCATCCAACATCCGACCAGTCATCTTTGGCCACCAGAAATAGAAGCCAGCAAACATTGCAAACACCACGGTGCCAAATAAAACATAGTGAAAGTGCGCCACTACAAAGTAGGAGGCAGATACTGCAAAATCAAGTGGTGGGCTGGCTAAAATAATTCCAGTTAGGCCGCCGAATAAAAAGGTTATTAAAAAGCCCAGTACAAAAAGCATTGGTGTTTCAAAAGTGACTGATCCTCGCCACATTGTGCCGATCCAGTTAAAGAACTTCACTCCAGTTGGCACGCCAATCAAAAATGTCATAAATGAGAAGAAGGGCAACAGCACCTGCCCACTTGCATACATATGGTGCGCCCAAACTGCCACAGATAAGGCTGCAATTGCAATGGTTGCTGCAATTAATCCTTTATAACCAAAAATAGGTTTACGACTAAAGACCGGCAAGATCTCAGTTGCGATACCAAAAAATGGCAAAGCCAAAATATAAACCTCAGGATGTCCAAAAAACCAAAATAGATGTTGCCATAACATCGCTCCGCCGTTGGCCGGATCAAAAATATGCGAACCAAATAAGCGATCTGATTCAAGTGCTAAGAAAGCTGCTGCTAGTGGTGGGAATGCAATTAAAACCAGGATTGAAGTGAGAAGCACATTCCAAGAAAAAATAGACATCCTAAACATCGTCATTCCAGGTGCTCGCATAGTTAATATCGTGGTTACAAAGTTAACTCCGCCAAGGATTGTTCCCAGACCTCCAATGGCAAGTCCAACCAACCAAAGATCTGCGCCAATTCCTGGTGAGTACTGCGAACTAGAAAGTGGTGCGTAAGCAGTCCAACCAAATGAAGCCGCACCCCCTGGGGTAATAAATCCAATGAATGCCATGGTGCCACCAAATAAATACAACCAATATGAAAGCATATTTAATCTTGGAAATGCCACATCTGCTGCGCCAATTTGCAACGGCATAATTACATTAGCAAAGCCAACAAATAGTGGTGTTGCAAACATCAAAAGCATGATGGCGCCATGCATGGTAAATATCTGGTTGTACTGCTCATTACTTAAAAATTGCATACCCGGGCGCGCTAACTCTCCTCGAAGGAGCAACGCCAATAAGCCAGCGATTAAGAACCAAGTAAATGAAGTTATTAAATAAAGGTATCCAATAGTTTTGTGATCAGTTGAGGTAAGCCACTTGACCAGCACACGCCCCTTTGATATTGGCAGTGGGGCGGCAGGTGAAGCTGCGATTACTGGACGTTGCGCATAGGTTGTCATGCGAGGCCCGCTTTCTCTTCGGCTACTAAATCTTGCAGATACTTCTCATACTCTGCCAGCGTCACCACCTTCACAGAAAACAACATCTGTGAGTGATTCCTTCCACATAATATATTGCATCGACCTGGGTAGGTCCCTAGCTTATTTGCCGTGAACTCTAGTTTGTTGGTCACACCCGGCAGATTCTGCATCTGAATCATAAAAGCAGGGATCCAAAAGCCGTGGACTACATCATTGGCATCTAAAGTAAATCGGACCTTTTGCCCCTGCGGCAAATACAAGGTAGGTGGCTGGGCTGGAGTTCCGGTAACAGCTGCACTCTTGTAATCACCTGCATCGCGATACTTAAACTGCCATGACCATTGGAATCCAACCACATCAATAAAGTGTGAGACCTGTGCATCTGGGGTAATTTTTACAATCTTAGATTCGCGTTGTACGGTAAAGTAAAAAAGAACCGCCACAATAACAAACGGAATTACGGTGTATGCAATCTCTACTGGAATGTTGTATTGAGTTTGCTTTGGGAAATTCTCATCTTTCTTGCGATGAAAGAAAACTGGCCATAAAATTAAAATCAATGTAAAACCACCAACTACTGCAGCTGCTATCCATGCTCCTTGCCAGAGTGACAAAGAAGCGTCATTGACACTTGATACCCCTTCTTCAAAGCCAAGGCCGGAAACATCTGCTTTCGAGCAAGCTGTTAATAATGGGAGTAATGCAAGCGGTAAAAGCGATGATTTACGAGTAAGCGAACGCATGGGGTTAAGGATAACCTTCTGCCATTGCTATGTCGCACGGCGAAGGTTAGGGGTAATTGGTGGTTCGCATCACAGCCGATTTTCAGCAGGAAAGAGTGCTGCACCCTGCTGCAATACCCCTGTTATCTGAGTTTTTTACTAAAGGCTGGGCAGATCCAAACAAGCTAAACAACTCTTCACGGCAAACTGCCATTTTGCTGCAGCAGGTTAGGCAAACATTTGCCAATGCATTAAATGTTCGCCCTGATGAGATTGAGTTTCTAGGTGAGGTTGATCTTGGTTTTCAGTTGGGAATTGCAGGTTTACTAAAATCTGAAAGCAAATTGTATTATTCAAAAATAGATCGGCAAAAAGTTTATGCCGTTGCAGCAAATGAACAAAACTTAGGCAGATCCACCACCTGCTTGTCAGTAAATGGGGATGGTGAAATTGCAAATTTTACTTGCGATACAAATGATGTGATCTGCTGGCAGGTTGCCAATGGCGAGAGTGGGAACCTCCAAAAAGTATTAAAAAACCAAGCACTAACCTTTGCGGATTGCACTTCAAGCGGAGTTGATCACTTACCCCAGTTTGATTATCAAACTGCATTATTTGATAGTTCCAGCTGGCAAGGACCAGCTGGCTTTGGGGTGTTGGTGATTAGATCTGCTGAAAAATGGCGCAATCCCCTGCCCCACAATGATTTATCTCGTACGCCAGGCACATTTTCAATTCCGCTGGCACTGGCTAGTTCAGTTGCACTTGAAAACTATCTAAAAGAGGGTGATATCCGATCAAAATTGAAGCAGGAGATAATCGCATTTATCAAAAGTGAAATTACTGAAGTTGATATCGCATCTACTGCAGATGGTCTAGCTAAATTTATTTCATTTAGCATTAAAGGTATTGAGGCAGATAGAGCGCTGCTAGCACTTGAGGAGTTAGGTTTTGCAGTGGACTCGGGCTCAGCCTGTAAATCAGCAGATATGCAACCGAGTCATGTATTGGCTGCTATGGGCAGACCAGTTACTGGAAATATTCGATTAACTATTCATAAAGATATAACTGAGAAGATGGTAAAGGATTTTTGCCAAGCATTAAAAAGTACTGTTGCAAGCCTTCGTAAAAATTAGCCAACTAATCTGACATTTAAATGGGGCTTAACCTCATCCGCTGCCACCTTGCCATAGGCAACTTCAAATCTGCTTAAAAACTCATCCTTTGTGAAGTGATACTCCTGAGTGCCGGTGGTTTCAATGCAGTAGGTCGCAAGCATGGAACCTAATTGTCCACACCTTTCATGACCTAAGCCCCAAGCAAGGCCAGCAATAAAGCCTGAACGAAAATTATCGCCCACACCAGTTGGATCTAGCTTCGCCTTTTCTTTTGGTACGCCAACATAAATGCTCTCTTTGCCATGCTCTTCAATCTGTGCACCCTTTGAACCCAGCGTAACTACCCGTACCTGCACGCGATCAAATAATTGCCGATCAGTCCAACCAGTCTTTTGAATCGCAAGTGCCAACTCATACTCATTTAAGAATAAGTACTTCGCACCATCTATCAATTGTGCAATCTCTTTGCCATCCATTCGAGCAAGTTGTTGTGACGGATCTGCTGCCACAGGAATCTTTAGATCTCTAGCCATCTGGGAGTAAGCCATCATGGCTTGTGGATCATCTGGTGAAATTACTAGAAGATCAAACTTTCCAGTCTTTGCAATAATTGGTGCTAACTCAATATTTCTTGCCTCACTCATTGCTCCCGGAAAAAAAGATGCGATCTGATTTAACTCAGTATCAGTTGTCACCATAAAGGTTGCGGTGTGCAGGGTTTGCGAGACTAAAACATGCGAGGTATCAACCCCGTGTCGATTAAGCCAATCTTGATAATCAACCCAATCTTTACCAACTGCGGCAATTAATATCGGATTAAGCCCTAGCGCTCCCATTCCAAATGAAATATTTGCACCACACCCACCACGTCTTATCTGCAGGGTATCTACTAAAAACGAGAGTGAAACTTTTGAAAGTGAGCCAGCAACTAGTGAATCGGTGAACTTGCCACCAAAACTCATTATGTGGTCGCCACCGACTGAACCGGCGACCGCCACCTTCATCAGAGATTTAAACTCTAGTTAAATGAATCGCCACAGGCACAAGAGCCCTCAGCGTTTGGATTATCGATAGTAAAGCCCTGCTTCTCGATAGTGTCCGCAAAATCAATTTTGGCACCCATTAAATAAGGCGTGCTCATCTTGTCAGTAACAACCTTCACCTTGGCAGCACCAAACTCAACAACAGTATCCCCATCCAAGCTGCGATCATCAAAGTAGAGTTGGTAGCGAAGTCCAGAACAACCACCAGGTTGCACCGCAACTCGAAGACTTAGATCATCTCTGCCCTCTTGCTTTAGTAAAGATGAAACCTTCTCTGCCGCCACATCAGTTAATCCAATGCCAGTAGCAATTGTTGTTGGCGTTGTTGTCTCTGTGCTCATACTCACCTATCTCCAATACTTCATCTAGGCTCATAGATTACTCGCTCTGGCAGAAAATTTCGACATCAAAACCTGTGAGCGTTTACACTTACCATTGTGGGAATAACCGAATTAATGCTGTTGGGCGCGGCTGCTGATCCAAATAGTGAGCGGGGCGTCTCCTGTGAGGGGCAACTTCCTGCTGCCAGTGATGAATCATTAGTTGAAAGGGCGATTGCAGCAAAGAAGGCCTTAGGCAGCAAGGCGATGGTGCTGGGACATCACTATCAGCGAGATGAGGTAATCGCCTTTGCCGATATCCGTGGTGATTCATTTAAATTAGCTCAGGCAGCTGCAGAGAACAAGCAAGCAGAGTTTATATTTTTCTGTGGTGTGCACTTTATGGCAGAGAGTGCGGACATATTAACCACTGATAATCAAAAAGTTATTTTGCCAGATCTGGCAGCAGGTTGTTCGATGGCAGACATGGCAACCGCCTCTCAGGTGGAGGATTGTTGGCAGGTATTAAATAAAATTAGCGTAGCAGGGAAGACAATTCCAATTACCTATATGAACTCCTCGGCGGCAATCAAAGCCTTTACTGGTAAAAATAACGGCGCAGTTTGTACATCATCTAATGCAGCCAGAGCAATGAAGTGGGCATTTGAAAAGGGTGAGAAAGTTCTATTTTTGCCCGACCAACATCTTGGACGAAACACAGCCGTATTATCACTTGGTTTAAAACTTTCAGATTGTGTTTTATACAACCCATGGAAACCAAATGGTGGATTAACCGATGATCAAATTAAGAATGCCAAAGTTATCTTATGGCGAGGGCACTGCTCAGTCCATGGCAGATTTTCACTAGAGAATATCAAGCAGGTGCGGGAGAGGATTGCTGGAGTTAAAGTGTTAGTCCATCCTGAGTGCCAACATGATGTGGTTTCAAATGCTGATGTCGTTGGAAGTACTGAGATGATTATTAAAACCGTCAAAGAATCTGCTGCTGGGTCAAAGTGGGCGGTGGGCACGGAATTAAATCTGGTACAACGCCTTGCCATTGAGAATCCTGATAAGCAGGTAGTTTTCCTAGATAAAACCCTCTGCTACTGCTCCACCATGAATCGGATCGACCTGCCGCATCTGGTTTGGGCAATGGAATCGTTGGTGGGTGGGCAACTAGTGAATCAGATAAAGGTGAAGCCTGAGGTTGCAAAGTATGCAAAAGTTGCATTAGACCAAATGTTAGCCCTACCTTAATCTCATGAGTGAGAAAAAAAATAAGCCTACCCCCAAACGCAAAGAGGCGCAGGCTAAGTTAAATTTTTCACCTCTTTCACCGGGAGCTAGTAAAGAGTCAAAGCGGATGCTAAAAGAACAGACAAAATTGCGCAGAGTGCAGTCAAGGGCTGCATATATGCGCGGTGAAGAGAGCGCCCTTCCGCCAAGGGATCGTGGCCCAGCTAAGCGGTTTATTCGAAATTATATTGATGAGCGAAAATCAATTACTGAGTATTTCTTAGTAATCATCATCTTTGTTTTAATGCTCACAATTATTCCAATTCCAGCGGTCCAATTAGCAGCAGTTGCCATTATGTACTCATCCATGATTTTCATTACCTTAGATGGCTTCTTACTTTCTAAAAGAATTAAAAAGATGGTTAAAGAGCAGTTCCCAAGTGAGCCAACTAGAGGTGTAGGAATGTATGGCTGGATGCGGGCAACTCAACTGCGCAGGTTAAGAGCGCCAGCGCCACAGGTTTCGGTGAACAAAAAGAAGAAATAAATAAGGTTTGTACTACGCCCTAGGTTTTGGGCTCACTGTCTTGCTCGGATCGGTAATAACCACCCCGGAGAGTGCTGTATCGATTTCAGCCATTATGGATTGATCTAACTTAACTCCTGATGCCTTTACATTCTCTTTAATCTGCGATGGCTTAGTAGCGCCAATAATTGCACTTGAAACATTTGGATTTTGAAGTACCCAGGCAATTGCCAGTTGTGCTGGAGTTAAATCTACCTTGGCAGCAATTGGAATTAATTTTTGCACTGCAGCTAATATCGGTTCTGTCATAAAGCCTTTGATCATATTTGCACCACCTTTTTTGTCGGTAGCACGTGAGCCACTTGGAGATTTCTCACCCGGTAGATACTTTCCAGTCAAAATACCTTGCGCAATCGGTGACCAAACTATCTGACCAATTCCCTCTTTTTCAGAGAGTGGCACAACCTGGGACTCAATCACCCGCCAAAGCATTGAGTACTGCGGCTGGCTTGAAATAAATCGGTAATACCCTTTTTGATCTTGGATCTTTAGGGCTTGGGCAATTTGCTCGCTATTCCACTCTGAAAAACCAATGTATAAAACCTTTCCACTTCGAATCAGATCATCAAATGCGCCTAAGGTCTCCTCAAGTGGAGTTTCAAAATCAAAGCGATGAGCTTGATAAAGATCAACATAATCAGTTTTTAATCGCTTAAGGGATGCGTTGCAAGACTCCATAATATGTTTTCGAGAAAGTCCGCGATCATTCTTTCCAGTGCCAGTTGGCCAATAAACCTTGGTAAATAACTCATATGACTCACGCTTCACACCTTTTAATGCTTTTCCTAAAACGCTCTCCGCCCTAGTGTCAGCATAAACATCGGCGGTATCTAAAGTAGTAATACCTAGCTCTAGTGCAGCCCTGACACATTTATTAGCAGCTTCGGCCTGAACTTGGGAACCATGGGTTATCCAATTTCCATAAGTAATCTCTGAAACATACATTCCGGTACTGCCAAGGCGTCTGTACTCCATTTACTAACCATAACTGCCAAAGCCAGCTACGGCAATTGGCGTGGTTAGTTGCGTAAATTAGCCCTTCCCAGCACAATTCGCCTACAACTTAATACAGAAGTTTGAAAAGTGTGACTGGGGGAAGTCGGTGTAACTCCGACGCTGTCCCGCAACCGTGAGAAATGAAGTATTTCGAGTCGGAGTACCCAACACATTTGATTTATTAACCACCCGTCGAGGATTGCGGGGCGGGAAATCTCATCTAGTTGAGTTTTTTCGCTTACGTGAAACTCTCTACTTGAGAGGCAACACATGTTAAGTAATATCGCTAAAAATGGGAAGAAGTTTCTCCCAGCAACACTGATAGCAGCCCTGATAATTGGGGGTATCTCTTTCTACTCAGCGCAATCAAACAAAAATTGCGTAACTGTACTTATTGATTATGGTGTTTTAGATCCACAAGGTAGCCCATATGAGAAATGTCTTACTGCAGATGGTGAAGTGAATGCGCTGGAGTTAATGAACAGTGCTGATTTCAAATTAGAGGGCACGGATAAATACGGCAATGCCGTCGTTTGTCGAATTAATAATTTACCTAAGCCAAATGAGCCAATCGGCATCAAGGGCCATGAGGATTACATTGAAACTTGTAAGGATATGCCAGCAGAGTTTGCCTACTGGGCAATGCTGGAAAAACGCAAACAGCCAGTACCAAATCCAGCTGATTTAAATGCGAAGTGGGCGTGGGCTCAAGTTGGCGTTGCCGATCTGGCATTAAAGCCTGGTGATTCACTTGCCTTTGTCTTTACCGATAATGGTAATGTTAAGTTTCCAGAGTAGGGGAATTTATGTTCACTAATACAGTTGCGAACGCACCGATTATTGTTGAGGTAAGTACTACCTCGAAAGTTAAATCGCTGCTTTCCAAATTCCTTGCAGTTGCACTTCATTTTTCAATTCTTTTCGTGGGAACTGAAATTGCAGCTTATGCCTGGCGATACTGGGGTGGACATTACTAAGGTTTAATTAACGAACCTTCGATTCCACAAACGGTAGTGAGACCACCTCAAAAGGTGAATCTGCGCCACGAATATCAATTACCACCTGATCGCCCTTACTGACCTCGGAGTTAATTAACGCCAGGCCAATTCCCTTCTTAAGTGAGGGCGAGAAGGTTCCACTTGTAACTACTCCAATTACCTTTCCAGATTGATCCTTTACCTGCATCTCTTTACGCGGGATGCCGCGATCCTTCGCCAAGATCGCCTTTAATTTCAATTTGCTTCCCTTTTCTTTTTGCTCAGTGAGAACTTTCTTGCCCCTAAACGACTCCTTCTTCCATCCCACCGCCCAACTTGCACCCGCCTCAACTGGTGAAATCTGCAATGAAAGCTCATGTCCGTGCAGTGGATATCCCATCTCAGTGCGCAGCACATCTCTTGCACCCAGCCCACATGCGCAACCATTTAGCTTTTCAACAACTGCAATCAATTTATCCCAAACCTTTTGCGCATCCTGCCAAGATGGGATGATTTCAAAGCCTAACTCTCCGGTGTAGCCAGTTCTACATAAAATAACTGGGCAATTATCAATTGAAGTATTTACAAACTGCATGTAATCCATATTGCTTTCGATACCAATCTCTTTTAACGCCGCTACCGAGCTTGGTCCTTGTAGCGCAATTACCCCATACTGCTGATGTAAATTCTTCACCTCAATCGCAGCAGGTGCCTGCGCCTTTAGAATCTCAAAGACTGAGCTGGTATTTGAAGCGTTAGGAATCAAGAAAAGATCGGTATCTGAATTTCGATAAACAATCAGATCATCTACTACTCCACCATCCTCATTACAAAGCAGTGTGTACTGAGCTTGGCCAGATTGAATTTTTGCTAAATCATTACTCACCATTTGATTTAAAAAATCAACTGCGCCTACACCTATCACTGAAATCTTTCCAAGATGAGATACATCAAATAATCCAACATTATTTCGAACCGCTAGATACTCTGCAATTACTCCAGTTGCTGCGTACTCAATTGGCATCAACCAGCCGCCAAAATCTGCCATTTTTGCAGATGCTTGCGTATGTCGCGCTGCTAATGGTGAATTGTTCATTGACCAAACCTACACTCCCCTGATTAAAGATGCTGGAAGGCTGATATTTGTTGTGATTATCAACTTTTAAAAGTATCCCTTAGGCTTACCCCATAATCAGCAGCAAACTTTAGATGCCCTTAATTACAGGAGTGAAATGGTCAAGGTTAAGCTAACCACCAAAGCAGATAATGGTTTATTAGTAGTTGGACTAGTAACTGTAAATAAGCGGCTTCAGATCTTATCGAGCCACAACCAAATTGATACCACCGCTTTGCTAGCAACCCTAGATGCGATGGGAGCAACTGGTAAGGCTGATGAGGTAATTAAATTACCAAGTAAAAGTAATAAATTGATTGTATTTACTGGACTTGGGAAAGTTGATTCTAATTTTTCACCCGAAACCTTGCGCCGAGCAGCGGGTGCTGCTGCCAGAGCATTAGCAGGAAACAAATCCGCCACCTTTGCATTACCCCATAAATCAGTTGTTGAGCTTTCAGCGATAGCAGAGGGCGCAGCACTTGGTGCCTATGCTTTTACAGAATTTCTAGGTAGCAGCAAGAGTGAACAAAAAACTCCACTTGAGTTAGTAAATATCCTTTCGAAGTTCTCTGATACCGGGCAAGCAAAAGTGGCAGCAAAGCGGGCAGAGATCATTGCTGAACAAACCTTCTTAGTTCGAGATCTGATTAACACCCCACCAAGTCACTTGACCCCAGACTCTTTCTCCCAACGAATGAAAAAGCTTGCGAGTAAATATGGCGTAAAGGCAGAGATATTAAATGAAGCAGCGTTAAAAAAGGGTGGCTATGGCGGGATTATTGCTGTGGGCCAAGGCTCTGCCAATCCACCACGTCTTTTGCATGTTACCTACTCGCCAAGCAAAGCAAAAAAGCGATACGCCTTTGTCGGTAAGGGAATTACCTTTGACACTGGTGGATTGGCATTAAAACCTGCCGCCGGTATGGAGGCGATGAAATCTGATATGTCAGGTGCTGCTGCAGTAATCGCTGCAGTCTTTGCAATCGCGCAATTAAAACTGCCAATTGCCATAGATGGCTGGGCACCACTTGCAGAGAATATGGTGAGTGACACTGCAACTAGACCAAGTGATGTAATAAATATTTATGGTGGCAAGAGCGTTGAGGTTTTAAATCCAGATGCCGAAGGAAGGCTGGTATTGGCCGACGCCTTGGTTAGAGCAGCTGAAGTTGGCAAAAAAGCTGGCGGCTTAGATGGAATTATTGATGTTGCCACTTTAACTGGCGCCCAAGGTGTCGCACTTGGTAGTAGAACCTCTGCGGTCATGACAAATAATGAGGAGTTTAGTAATCAATTTTTAAGAGCAACTGAAATTTCTGGTGAAGCATTTTGGCCAATGCCTTTGCCAGAGGAGCTGCGAGCATCTCTTGATTCACCAGTTGCAGATCTTGCAAATGTGGGCGATCGTATGGGTGGCATGTTAGTTGCTGGATTATTCTTAAAAGAGTTCATAGATCCGCAAACACCTTGGTTGCATTTAGATATTGCTTTTCCGGCATACAATGAAAATACTGCTTTTGGATACACACCTATCGGAGGCACTGGAGTTGCCTTGCGCTCATTGATTTGCCTTGCTGAGTTGGCTTCATCACACTGAAAGTGGCGATAAATCACTCAGTTCTAGCAAAGCCTAATTTCGTGGCAGGATTACCTCATGGCCGATTTTGATCTAGTAATTCTCGGTGGCGGCAGTGGTGGTTACGCCGCAGCGTTAAGAGCATCCCAATTAGGTCAAAAAGTAGTTTTAATTGAAAAAGACAAACTTGGCGGCACCTGTCTTCATAAAGGATGCATCCCCACCAAAGCGCTACTACATGCTGGTGAGATAGCAGATAACACCCGTCATGCTGGTGATTTTGGTGTGAAAGCAGATTTTCATTCTATGGATATGAATGCGGTTAACTCTTATAAAGACGGAGTAGTTTCAAAATTACATAAAGGCTTAGAGGGTTTAGTTAAAACTAGGAATGTTACTTATGTGCAGGGCGCTGGCAAGTTGGTTGCAAAGAACACTGTGGAAGTGAATGGTGAAAAATACACTGGCAAAAATATTATTTTGGCAACTGGCTCCTATCCAAAAACTCTTCCTGGCCTTGAAATCGATGGTAAGCAAGTAATTACCAGTGAGCAGGCAATAAAACTTGATTATGTCCCAAAATCAGTAATTGTCTTAGGTGGCGGTGTGATTGGCTGTGAGTTTGCTTCAGTCTGGAAATCTTTTGGCTCTGAGGTGACAATTATTGAAGGCCTGCCACATTTAGTGGCACTAGAGGATGAATCCTCTAGTAAATTACTAGAACGAGCTTTCCGTAAGCGCGGAATAAACTTTGAGTTAGGTGTGAAATTTAAATCAGCAGAGCTAAAGAAAAAAGAGGTAAAAGTTACGCTGGAGGATGGCAAGGAGTTTTCTGCTGAAATTTTGTTAGTTGCAGTGGGCCGTGGCCCAGTATCTGTTGGTCTGGGATATGAAGAGGCTGGAATTAAATTAGATCGTGGTCATGTAGTGGTAGATAACAAGTGTCGCACCAACGTGGCTGGTATTTGGGCGGTGGGTGATTTGATCCCGACCCTACAACTTGCTCATGTTGGTTTTGCCGAGGGAATTATGGTTGCTGAGGAGATAGCAGGGCTTAATCCTAGAGCGATAAATTACGATGGAGTTCCCCGTGTTACCTACTCCGAACCTGAGGTAGCCTCAGTTGGTATTACAACTGCAGCGGCAAAAGCTGCTGGCCATGATGTGGTGGAGTTAAATTATGATTTGGCTGGAAATGGCAAGGCAAATATTTTAAAGACTGCAGGATCAGTAAAGTTAGTTGCTAAGAAGAATGGACCAATTTTGGGAATACATATGGTCGGCTCCAGAGTGGGTGAACTTCTTGCAGAGGCACAGTTGATTTTCAACTGGGAGGCGGATGCCTCTGATGTAGCCCAACACATCCATGCTCACCCAACCTTGTCTGAGGCGATGGGTGAGGCACACTTAGCCCTGGCGGGTAAGCCACTTCATGCACATGGTTAGGAGATTAATTTAAATGTCATTTTCAGTAACCATGCCAGCACTTGGTGAATCAGTAACCGAAGGAACTGTCACCCGTTGGCTTAAAAAAGAGGGCGATCAGATTGCAGTTGATGAGCCACTACTTGAAGTTTCAACTGACAAAGTAGATACTGAAATTCCATCACCAGTAGCAGGTGTGCTACAAAAAATTATTGTCCAAGTTGATTCAACTGTTGCCGTTGGCACACAACTTGCAGTTATCCAAGAGTCAGGGGCAGCAGCTAAAGCTGCTACACCTGCACCAGCAGTTGTTGTGCAAGCACCACCTCCTCCACCACCTGCACCAGCAGTTGTTGTGCAAGCACCAACTCCAACTCCAATTCCAACTCCTCCACCAGCACAATCTTTCTCATCCGCTCCAGTTGCAACAAAACCAATCACTGCAACAACGAGTGCAACTAGAGCAGATGATGCTTATGTAACACCGATTGTTAGAAAACTCGCCTCTGAAGCAGGCGTTAATCTTGCAACTATTAATGGCACTGGTGTTGGCGGGCGAATTCGCAAAGAAGATATTTTGGCAGCAGTACCAAGGGCTGCTGCGACCCCAACTGCGGTAGCAATGTCTGGTAGCAAGCCAGCGGCTAACACTTCAGTTTCTGCTTCACCTCTGCGGGGAACAACAGTTACCATGTCAAGATTACGCAAAGTAATAGCGGATCGAATGGTTGAATCATTAAAGATCTCTGCACAATTAACTACAGTTGTTGAGGTTGATGTCACCAAAATAGATCGCCTTCGTAATGCAGCTAAAGCATCGTTTGAAGCACGTGAAGGTGTGAAGTTAACATTTTTACCATTTTTTGCAGTTGCAATATGTGAAGCGCTAAAACAGCACCCTGTTTTAAACTCCTCCGTTGAGGGTGAGCAAATAACTTATCACGCGGCTGAGCACCTAGGAGTAGCGGTAGATACTGAGCGAGGATTATTGGTTCCAGTTGTAAAAGATGCTGGTGATTTAAATATGGGTGGAATTGCTAGGAAAATTTCAGATGTTGCCGCCCGCACCAGAGAGAACAAGATAACTCCAGATGAGTTAGGTGGTGGCACATTCACCCTAACAAATACTGGTTCCAGAGGTGCTTTATTTGATACACCAATTATTAACCAGCCACAGGTAGCAATACTTGGTCTTGGCGCAGTTGTGAAACGACCAATGGTAGTAAAGGGTGCTGATGGTGGTGAAACTATGGCCATACGCTCCATGGTTTACTTAGCACTTTCTTATGATCACCGAGTTATTGATGGCGCAGATGCTGCTCGCTTTTTAGTCACCTTAAAAGACAGATTAGAAGAGGGTCGCTTCGAATCTGATCTAGGTTTGTAAATTGCCTAGCATTAAAAAAGTAGCTGTCACCGGCTCATCTGGGTTAATTGGCGCAGCACTAGTTGCGCAACTTCAAAGTGATGGTTATAAAGTACTAAAACTAGTTAGAAGGCCGCCACGTGCTGCTGATGAGATCAGTTGGGATCCAAACAAAGGTGAAATAGATCTTAAATCTCTAGAGGGTGTCGATGCAGTATTTCATTTAGCGGGTGCTGGCGTTGGTGACAAGCGT
The DNA here is from genome assembly GCA_009691185.1 of Candidatus Nanopelagicaceae bacterium. Taxonomy (GTDB): domain Bacteria; phylum Actinomycetota; class Actinomycetes; order Nanopelagicales; family Nanopelagicaceae; genus Nanopelagicus. The sequence goes on from SHVD01000015.1 coordinate 17,688, forward strand.
TGGACTGCTGCATATAGATCAGTGATTCTTAACTCACGGTTATTGGGCACAACCACAATTGCCAATGCTTGTGAACAACTGCAGCCAGAGGTTTTTATCTCAGCAAGTGCGATTGGCTATTACGGTGAAACTGGAAATCGAGAAGTCACAGAGGTTGACCGCGGTGGAGATGATTTCTTATCTATAGTTTGCCGCGAGTGGGAATCGGTGGCCAATCTGGCACCAAGTGTTAGAACTATAAAACTTCGTACGGGCTTGGTGCTAGATCCAACTGGTGGTGCGTTAGGGCGAATGATTCCATTATTCAAATTTGGAATAGGTGGAAAACTGGGTTCAGGTAAACAATGGTGGTCCTGGATTACTTTGCATGATCAAGTGCGAGCAATGATTTTCCTGATGCAATCAGAAATTGAAGGCGCAGTAAACATAACTTCGCCAAATCCAGTGACAAATAAGGAGTTTACTGCCGCACTTGCCCATGCACTTAAACGGCCTGCTGTTTTCCCTGCCCCTGGATTTGCTCTACGCGCAGTACTCGGCGGCTTTTCATCAGAGGTTTTAGGTTCTAAAAAGGTAACGCCCAAAGTATTGATGGATAATGGTTTTGAATTTGAATATCCATTTGTTTCAAATGCTCTTACTGCTTTAGTTCAATAATTTTTTATCTAAAAGATACTTCTCTAGCCTGATCAATAATCCTCGCAACCGCTAATGCTTCATCGGTGCTGACCGGCCACTTACCACCTGACAATGCCCCACTTACTTGGGTGTAGAACTCGGTGTAATTGCCATCAACACTGCCATACTCGGTGACCTCATCGCCTCGATGAATAAAAGCTTTACTTTTTGTGCTCTGCTGCCACTTACCGTTAACTGGTTTAGCACCACTTTTAAGCAACGCCTCTTGTGGATCTAGATCTTGGATCAAAAGGGTTCCATTATCTCCACTTAACCTAATCCTTGGTCCACCACCACCAATGATTGCACTTGCAGACAAATAAGAATCAACACCACTATCGTGTTTAAGCACCAGAGTAATGTCATCATCTGCTGCGCCCCGAATTGATCTAACTGATGAGGTTACTAATTTTGCGGGCCCAAACCAATCCAGTGCTGTTGAAACAAGGTGTGGTTGTAAATCAAGTAAGTTGCCTCCCCCTTGCGCCGCTGATTGCTTTTCGCGCCAAGAATCAGACTTTAACTTTGGATTAAACCGCTCAAACCTTGAATCCAACCTGAATATATTCCCCAGTACTCCTTCGCTGATTAGCTTTTTGATAGTCAAGCTATCGCTATCCCACTTGCGATTAAAGTAGGTTGTAACTGCTACTTTGGTTTGTTTTGATACATCAATAATCTCTTGCGTCTCTTTTAATGTCCGCCCCATTGGTTTGTCAACGACCACTGGTACTCCTGCCTTTAAAGCTGCAATCGCCAAGGCAGCGTGAGAATCATTAGTTGATGCCACCACAACAAGATCTAGATTCTCACCAAGTAATTCATCAATACTTGAGACAATTTTTGCAGATGGAAAATCAGTGACAGCATTTTTTATTCGCTCCGGATTTTTTGTAAGGATACTTGCTATCTCAAACCCTGCACCGATAAGCAACGGTGCGTGAAAGTAACGCCCAGCTAGACCAAATCCTGCGATACCAACACGAGGCGACATTTATAGAGGGTACTACACCTTTTCATGTTGCAACTTTGATGGCCACCAAACCTTTGGCCCAATCACATGCACAAGTGCAGGTACAAGAAGTGATCTAACAATAATAGTGTCTAGTAAAACGCCAAAGGCAACTGCAAAGCCAAGCTCTGCTAAAAATACCAATGGCAGAACACCTAAAACCGCAAAGGTTGCAGCTAAAACAATTCCGGCAGAGGTAATAACACCACCAGTGACAGTTAAGCCCTTTACTACACCTTTACGGGTGCCAATTTTCATCGCTTCTTCCCTAACTCTTGTCATCAGGAATATGTTGTAATCAATTCCCAATGCCACTAAAAATATAAATGCAAACAACGGGAACGAGGCATCTGCGCCAGCAAAGCCAAATACATGCTCAAATACCAATTGGCACACTCCTAATGTGGCCATAAATGATAAAACAACGGTCAGAAGCAGCAATGCAGCCGCTGCAATACTGCGAAGCAACAAACCTAGAATTAAACCGATAATAAGAAGCACAATCGGAATAATTAGCCGATTATCCGCGCGTGAAGCAACATCGGTATCATATTGAACTGCTGTCCCGCCTCCTACCAAGATTTCTTTATCAATCTGATGCAATGCTTTCCGAATTGTCGGAATGGTGTTACGTGCCTCAACTGAATCGGGTGCCACCTTGAGAGTGGCATTTAATAAGACCTTACCTTCAACTACCTTAATTGGCGGAGTCGGAGCACCTGGAATTTTCTGACCATCTACAACTGGCTCAACAAATGCCACATTTGCGATCGCCCCTAACGCATTGGTTACAGCAGCAACATCATTTTGTCTGACAACTATTTCAACTGGGGAGCCTTCACCACTTGGAAAATGTTTACCCAGCTCCTCTAAGCCAATAACTGAGTCGGTTCGAGAGGTAAAAGCTTCAGTGTTTGCTAATCCATCCGCCTTTAAAGTGAATGAAAAACCGGCGAAAATTGTTAATACCACTGCAGTTGATATCCAAATTCGCTTTGGATTTTTTTCAACAGCCTTACCAATCTTTGCCCAAGTACCACTTAACTGTTCATCAACATCATCAAATTTTGGAATCTTTGGCCAGAATATCCATCTGCCAAAGACCACTAGTAGTGCCGGCAGCAGAGTTAATACTGTGATCATCGCAGCGGCGATTCCGATCGCACCAACTGGTCCTAATCCCCTGTTGCCAGATAACTGACTGAGTAATAAAACTAATAAGCCAGCGATTACGGTAGAGCCAGATGCAATGATTGGCTCAACTACACCCTTTAATGCAATTCGCATCGATTCAAATCGAGACTCATGATGATGTAACTCCTCCCGATATCGGGCAATTAGCAAGAGTGCGTAATCAGTTGCAGCACCCAATACCAACACCGAAAGAATTCCCTGCGACTGTCCATTTAAGTCGATTGTGCCAGCCTTTGCCAGGTAATAAACAATTGTTCCCGCAAGGGACAACGCAGTAACAGCGGCGAATAATGGCAAGATCCAAAGCAAAGGTGATCGGTAAACCACAATCAAAATGATTGAAACTACCAACAATGTTGTTAAAAGTAATGTTGAACCAATCGAACCAAATGCACCAAATAGATCTGCAAAAATCCCACCGAAACCAGTCACATGCGTGGTCAACGCTTGGGACTCAAAATTTTTCTTCAAATCCTCGCGCAAGAAATCAACAATTAATGTAAGCGCAGGTTTTTCTTCAATGCGATCTTGAGCCACATCTGAACTAAGCGCAATATTTACTAGTGCAGCTTTGCCATCTTCAGATGAAAAAGCTTGAATCGGAAAACCTGGCACAAAGTAAGTGCTCAAAGGTTTGCCTGACTCTGGCAGGATTTCAGCGCCCACACCATCTAAATACTTTTGTATCTGCATCATCTTGGCTGGATTATTTTTTGGATCAATATCACCCAAGAAAACCAACAGAGTTGGGATCTGATCATTAGAACTATCTGAAAACTTTACGGTTATCTTGCTGGCAAGAGTTGATTCGGCGTTATCAGGTAAAAAAGCAGCGTTATCATTTTCTTGCACCGTTGAAAGCTTGCCAAATGTAGGGCCGGCGATTGAGGTAATACCAAGCCAGGCGATGATTACCACAATAGCGATCCATAACGGCTTGCGACCCATTACGGCGCTTGATGATTTGCTTTTAATGGACATGATAAATAACAGCCTTTCGATCCCATTGGTAAGGTGGGAAATCTACCAGCGATGCTATTTTGCTCACACTCTGGCAGGGCGGTATCACCAATCTTTAGCCAAAGATTAACCTGGCAATTAGGCTAAGCATGTGAATTCAACCATAATGATGCAAAAACTTATCAAAGTGCAAGAGTTGGGTGTGGTGGATTATCTATCTGCCTGGGAGATGCAAAAGCAGATTGCTGAAGAGGTACTAACCGGAAAAATAGAAAATACTTTGTTGTTACTACAACATCCCTCCGTTTATACCGCCGGAAGAAGAACGCAACTATCTGATCGGCCACTAGATAACACACCAGTTATTGATGTTGACCGTGGTGGGAAAATTACTTGGCATGGAGTTGGCCAACTTGTTGGCTATCCAATCATTAAGCTGAAGAACTCTGCTGATGTGGTTGGTTTTGTTAGAGAGCTAGAGAATGCATTGATCCAAGTTTGTGGAGAGTTTGGTATTACAGCGCAAAGATATTGTGAGCGCAGCGGAGTTTGGGTACGAGATGAAAAAAGTGATCGAAAGATCGCTGCCATCGGCCTTAGGGTGGCAAAGGGTGTGACTACGCATGGCTTCGCATTAAATGTTAACCCAGATCTTTCTGCATACTTAAAGATAATTCCATGTGGAATCCCTGATGCAAAAGTGACATCACTTTCTGCTGAATTAGGAGAGCAAATCAATATCGATCAGGTGATGCCGGTGCTTCAAAAATATATCTGCCCAGTGTTAGAGAATTTGGCGCAATGAGTATTAATCCCAACGGTCGTAAACTGCTTCGAATAGAGGCGCGGAATGCACAAACTCCGATTGAGAAAAAACCCGAGTGGATTAAAACTCGTGCCAACATGGGGCCGGAGTACACAAAACTTCGTTCATTAGTTGCCAAAGAAGGATTGCATACAGTTTGTCAGGAAGCTGCATGTCCTAATATTTTTGAGTGCTGGGAGGACCGCGAAGCAACATTTTTAATTGGTGGCTCTGCCTGCACTAGAAGATGCGACTTTTGCAATATTGATACTGGAAAGCCTGATCCATTAGATAGGGATGAACCAAGAAGAGTTGCCCAATCTGTAAAAGCTATGAATTTAAAGTATGCAACCATTACTGGAGTTGCCAGAGATGATCTAGATGATGAAGGCGCCTGGTTATACGCAGAGAGTATTTTGCAGGTCCACGCAATTAATCCCGGTGTTGGGGTTGAGATGTTGGCACCTGATTTCAGCGGTAATGCTCAACTACTAAATCAGGTATTTCAAGCTCGCCCTGAAGTTTTTGCCCACAATCTTGAGACAGTGCCAAGAATCTTTAAACAAATAAGACCTGCCTTCACCTATGAAAGATCACTTGATGTAATTACGCAAGCAAGAGATTTTGGATTAATTACCAAATCAAACCTAATCTTAGGAATGGGGGAAACTCGTGAAGAGGTCTCTAAAGCCCTGCAAGATCTACACAATGCAGGTTGTGATCTGATTACAATTACCCAATACCTTCGCCCAACAAATAAGCATCATCCGGTAAGCCGTTGGGTTAAGCCAAATGAGTTTGTAGAGTTGAGTAAAGAGGCGCAGGAAATAGGGTTTCTTGGTGTTATGAGTGGTCCATTGGTACGTTCTAGCTATAGAGCAGGCAGGCTTTACAACCAGGCGATGGCTGCCAGAGCGATGAGATAAGGGAGAAAGATGTTCGGCCGAAAAAAGAAGCAACAAGAGACAACAGCAAAAGGTGGCGTGCCGGAGAAAAAACAATCTCAGTTAGCAGTTGTCAAAGATGCTTACAAATTAGTCAAGAAAGACTCCCCGTTTGCCATCATTTGGTGTCTTTTAGTATTCACTTTGATCTTAGTTTTTGGGGTAATAATTGGAAATAATTTGGGACATCCTATTTATGCAGGATTCTTATCACTGCCGCTCGCATTTTTAGCTGGCTTCTTCCTATTTACTCGCTTTGCAAATACCGCAGCCTTTGCATCTATTGAAGGACAGGTGGGAGCTGGTGCAAGTGTGTTGATGTCAATCCGCAGAGGCTTTATCACTACCCCAGCGGTTAATGTCAATCGCGACCA
>SHVD01000016.1 GCA_009691185.1 Candidatus Nanopelagicaceae bacterium
TTTCAATTAACTGGCCATATCTGGTGGCAGTTAGGTTTACTTCTAGCATTTGCAAATGTAACTGGTGCAATTATTGGCTCACGGCTTGCAATTAGAGGCGGTTCACCTTTAGTTCGAAAAGTCTTTCTAGCAGTCACATTTCTTTTAATAGCCCGCGTTGCTTGGGATACCTTTATAAGTTAAACTTGCTCTTACAACTTAATATCGAAGAAGGAAAAAATGGGAAAGAAAGAAGAGATAGCTGCGGTGATTACGCCCGCAATCGAGGCCCTCGGTTTTTACCTTGAGGATCTCACAATAACTTCAGCTGGTCGGCGCAGCATGCTTACGGTAATTGTTGATGGTGATACTCATTTATCACTTGATCAAGTAACTAGTGCAACCAAAGCAATTAGTGAGATTGTTGAAGGTATCCAAAGTTTAGGTCAAACACCCTTTACATTAGAGGTCACCTCACCTGGCATTGACCGCCCGTTAAGTAAGCCAAGACACTGGCATAAAAACATTGATCGGCTAGTCAAAGTAGTTTTATTAGATGGCAATGTAATCACAGGAAGAATTAAGAGCTCCAATCAAGAGATTGCTCAAGTAGATGATAAATCCATTATTTTTTCACAGATTAAGCGAGCGACTTTAGAGGTTGAGTTTAAGCAGGTGAAAAAGTGAGTGTTGATATTGAAGCATTAAAGATTCTTGCTCAAGAAAAGAAATTACCCCTTGAGCGATTGATTAACGCAATTGAGAATGAGGTGGCAAAGGCTTATGCCGAGCTGCCAACTGCAAAGCCACATGGGCGGGCGGTATTAAACCGACAAACAGGTGAGTTAGTAATTTATGTGCCACTGCTTGGTCCAGATGGTGATCGCATCGACACTGTTACTGATAATCCAGATGGCTTTGTAAAGCTTGCTGATAAGACTGCACGAAAAGTAATTAAAGAGAAGATGCGAGAGGCGAAGGATCTTGAGGTAGTAACTGAGTTCTCTGGCAGTGTCGGTGATGTAATTGGTGGTGTTGTGCAGCAAGGAAGAGAGGCTGAACTTATCTATGTAAATCTAGGAAGAGTTGAGGGAAAGGTTCCACCTGCTGAGCAGGTAAAGGGGGAAGTGTTTAAACATGGTGATCGGATTAAATGTTTTGTGGTTGATGTTAAGCAAGGTGAGAAAGGACCTGAGGTCACACTCTCTAGATCACACCCAGCATTTGTAAAGATGTTATTTGCGTTAGAGGTACCAGAGATTAAAGAGCGTGTGGTGGATATTGTGGGCATAGCTCGCGAGGCAGGTGCTAGAACTAAATTATCAGTTAGAACTCACCGAGCCGGAGTGAGCGCCAAAGGTGCGTTAATTGGTCCGCAGGGAAGCCGTGCACAAAATGTTATGAGTGAATTAAATGGTGAAAAGATTGACATCATTGATTTCTCAGATGATCCAGCAACTTATGTGGCAAATGCCTTAGCGCCAGCAAAGGTAACATCGGTTGAAATTGTTGATTTGGCTACTAAATCTGCCAAGGTAATCGTGCCCGATTATCAATTATCACTTGCGATTGGCAAAGATGGCCAAAATGCCAGACTTGCCGCCCGGCTTACCCAGTGGCGAATTGATATCCATCCAGATAATCCAGTAACGCTGATTAAGGCGGAAAAGGCAGAGGAAGCGGCAACTATTTCACCCATCGAAGGGGCTTAGGGTAGAGTCTGCGATGTTCAGTAAAAAGCCTAGACAACGCAGTTGTATCGCCTGTCGAAAGCTAGATATTAGAACAGCTTTAATTCGCACAGTTTTAATCGGCAATCAGTTAAAGGTCGATTTAAATCATCGAATGGGTGGCAGGGGAGCATGGCTTCATGCAATCTGTTATCAGGTGGCAACTGAGCGAGGATCCTTTAATCACACCTTTAAGTTTGAAGGTGAGATTAAGTATCAAGAGTTGGCAGATTACTTAAAGAATTTAAGTAATAAATAAAGTATGGAGCGAGCGAGAATGACACTCTAATGAGCACTTCAAGATTATGAGTAGGTCTATTTAGGCTCGCGCGTAAATAACGCGGGGCCAGAAGAAGGAGAAGTGTGGCCAAGGTCCGCGTTTATGAGTTAGCGAAAGAGTTAGGGCTGGAAAGTAAAGAGCTACTAGCTAAGCTACAAGAGGTCGGCGAATTTGTTCGCTCAGCCTCCTCAACTGTTGAAGCACCTGTAGTGCGCAAGTTGATGGATAAATTTCCAGATTTAGTACCAGCTGAAACTGCGCCAAAAGCCAAGAAGGCACCTGCTAAAAAAGCAGCGCCAAAACAAACTGTGAAGGTGGAAGATTTACCACCTGAGTTACAAAAAATGGTTGAAGATGCCACACCAATCACCCGTCACACCACACCATCAGTTGCCCGTCCAACTAATAATCCATTCTCATCAACTCCATCAGCACCAGGTGCGATGCCAAGACCACCAAGAGCTGGCAATAATCCATTTAGTTCAGGCGGCGGCGGACCGCGGCCACCTGCCAGACCAATTCGGCCAGGAGAGGCTGGAAGAACTCCTGGAAAATTACAACCAGGACAACGTCCACCAATGTCAGGTGCTCGTCCAGGTTTTGCAGCACGTCCAGGTTTTGCAGCACGTCCACCATCTAATAATCCAAGGCCAAACTCTGGTGCACCTACTTCATCTCGTCCTGGTTCATCATCATCTCCATATCGCACACCATCATCTCCATCTGCTTCACCATTTGGTGGCAAAGGTGGCGGCCGACCACCACAAAGAGGTGGCGCAGCTGGTGCCTTTGGTAAAGGTGGCAAAGGTAAAAATAAAAATCGTGGACAAAAGAGTAAAAAAGAAAGACGTGAAGATTTTGAAAATCTACCAGCACCGCAATTAGGTGGCGCGGTAGTCCCACGTGGTGATGGCAAGACGGTAGTGCGTATGCGCCGTGGTGCCACTTTGATGGATTTTGCAGAGAAGATTGCGGCAGATCCAGCAGCTTTAGTATCAGCGCTGTTTCATTTAGGTGAGATGGTAACTGCAACTCAATCAGTTGATGAAGATACCTTTACATTGTTGGGCGCAGAGCTTGGATTTATTATTCAAATCGTCAGCCCAGAGGATGAGGATCGTGAGTTACTAGAGGAGTTTGATATCAATCTTGAGCAAGAGCTCTCTGAGATTGATCCTGAGGATTTAGTTGTGCGCTCACCAATTGTTACCGTAATGGGACATGTTGATCATGGTAAAACTAGATTATTAGATGCGATTCGTTCAACTGAAGTTATTAAATCTGAGGCTGGTGGAATTACTCAGCATATTGGTGCCTATCAGATTCATCATGACCATAACGGCACAAATCGAGCCATTACCTTTATTGATACCCCAGGTCATGAGGCATTCACCGCAATGAGAGCACGCGGAGCAAAGGTCACAGATATTGCAGTGTTAGTAGTTGCTGCAGATGATGGTGTTATGCCACAAACAATTGAAGCACTAAATCATGCTCAAGCAGCTGATGTGCCAATTGTGGTGGCGGTAAATAAGATTGATAAAGAGGGTGCTAATCCAGACAAGATTCGCCAGCAATTAACTGAGTACAACTTAATTGCTGAAGAGTATGGTGGCCAAACTATGTTTGTTAACGTCTCTGCTCTTTCTGGTAAGGGCATAGATGATTTAATTGATGCAATTTTGTTAACTGCGGATGCGGTGATTGATCTACGCGCTGTTGCTGATGGAATTGCCCGCGGTGTAGCAATTGAAGCTAATTTAGATAAGGGACGAGGCCCAGTTGCAACAGTTTTAGTTCAACGTGGAACCTTGCATGTGGGGGATGCGATTGTTGCCGGTGGTTCATATGGTCGTGTGCGAGCGATGTTAGATGAACATGGTGAGGCGCTGGAGTTTGCAGGTCCTTCTCGGCCAGTACAAGTTCTTGGTTTCACCTCAGTACCAGGTGCTGGTGATTCATTTATTGTCGCCGAAGATGATCGCACCTCACGCCAAATTGCTGAGAAGCGGCAATTAGCATCTCGTAACGCATCATTGGCTAAAGCTCGCAAGAAGGTTTCTTTGGAAGATTTCTTAGAGCAATCAAAGGTAACTACTTTGAATTTGATATTAAAAGGAGATGTATCAGGTTCGGTAGAAGCGTTAGAGGATGCATTGGTGCAATTAGATGTGGGCACTGAGGTTGACTTAAGAGTTATCCACCGTGGTGTTGGCGCAATCACTAAGAATGATGTCACTTTGGCATCAGCCTCTACTGCAGTAATTATTGGATTTAATGTAAAGCCAGAGCCACAGACTGCAATCTTTGCTGAGCATGAAGGTGTTGAGGTGAAGTTCTACACCGTTATCTATAAGGCAATTGAAGAGATTGAGGCATCTCTTAAGGGTCTGCTTAAACCAGAGTATGAAGAGGCAGTACTTGGTAATGCTGAGATTAGAGATATCTTTAAATCAAGCAAGTTTGGAAATATTGCAGGATGTGTGGTCTCTGATGGAAACATCCGCCGAAATGCCAAGGTTCGAACAATGCGAGCTGGTGTGGTAATTGGTGAAAACTTAAGCATTGAATCACTTCGCAGATTCAAAGATGATGCAACTGAGGTTCGAGAGGGATTTGAGTGCGGTATTGGACTTGGATCATTTAAGGATCTACAAGTTGGCGATGTAATTCAGGCCTATGAGATCCGTGAGAAAAAGCGGGCCTAATAATGCCAAGTAAACGTCCATTACAGGTTGCAGATCGGATTAAAGAGATAATTGCTAATGCGCTGGAATCTAGAGTAAAAGATCCGCGGTTGGGTTTTGTCACTGTTACAGATGTAAGAGTTACTGGTGATCTACAACAAGCTTCAATTTTCTATACTGTATTAGGTGATACCGCTGCCCATGAAGCATCAGCTGCTGCCTTAAGTAGTGCAAAGGGAATGCTTAGGTCAGAGGTTGGCAGATCTTTAGGTCTTAGAGTTACTCCATCTTTGGAGTTCTTTTTAGATGGTATGGCAGATTCTGCCTCTGCAATGAATGATTTAATTGAACAGATGCATAAAGCAGATGTAGAGCTTGAGAAATTAAGAGCAGGTTCTAAACCTGTTGCTGAAGATCCATATAAAAAACATAATTAAAAGGTGAATTAATGGATGGCTTTTTATTAATTGATAAAGCCGGTGGAGTAACCAGCCATGATGTGGTGGCTATGGCCAGAAAGAAGCTTGATACAAAAAAAGTTGGCCATGCTGGCACCTTAGATCCGATGGCAACTGGGGTTCTAGTTTTAGGTGTAGGAATTGCCACCAGATTACTTACCTACATCACCGATGGTAAAAAAGCTTATGAAGCAACAATATCTCTTGGTAAATCAACTCACACCGATGATAAAGATGGTGATGTGATAGCCACCGCTGATGTTGAAGATATATCAAAGGTGAGTGATGAGCAGATAAGTGCTGAGCTTGCTAAATTTGTTGGTCAGATAAAGCAGCGGCCAAGTTCAGTATCTGCGATAAAAATTGATGGCAAATCGGCTCACGCCAGAGTAAGGGCGGGTGAAAGTGTTGATATCCCAATGCGGAATATAACAATTTATGAGATAAAAATAAATAAGATTCGTAATCAAAAAACTGCAATCGAGATAGATATTGCAGTGATCTGCTCTGCTGGGACTTATATTCGTGCAATCGCTAGAGATTTAGGAGATCTACTAAAAGTTGGTGGACATTTAACCGCACTTCGCCGAACATTAGTTGCACCATTTACTTTAGATCAATGTAGCGCAATCACCAAAGCAGAGTTAATTCCCATCTCTACACTGATTGAGAAAATATTTCCGATCCGAAAAGTTGATCTGGCCCAAGCTCGCGAAATTTCATTTGGCAGGACAATCGAGCAAAACTCACAATCTGGACCAGTAGCAGCACTTGATACTCAAGATAATTTCATTGCTTTGTTAGAAAATAAATTACAGGGAGCACAGATGGTTGCAGCCCCTATTGTGGTCAAGGGAGCGGGGCAATGACAATTTGTGAAATAATAAGCAAATGAAGAAAGTGGTTGCAATTGGCATATTTGATGGTGTGCATGCTGGGCATCAGCAGATAATTTCTACTGCAAAACATATTGGTGAGGTCACAGTAATTACATTTGATCCACATCCAACCTCAGTATTTGCACCAGAACGCACACCAACCCAGCTGCTGCCGCTGGCTGATCGAATTAAATTCTTAAAACAAGCGGGGGTGAAAAATGTTGAGGTGATTAGTTTTACAAAAGAATTTTCACAACTTACCCCCGATCAATTTATCGAAGATATTTTGGTGGGAAGGTTTGCAGCTGAACATGTAGTAATTGGGGAGAATTTTAACTTTGGATATAAAGGTGAAGGAACTCCAAAATACCTATCTGAGGTTGGCCCAAAGTATGGTTTTGGTGTTTCGATAGTGAAATTACAGGAGGATCGTGGTTCATCAATATCATCCTCTCGAATAAGGAATTTAGTAATAGATGGTGAGATTGAACGCGCAAATGAGTTGTTAACTAGAAGATTCTATTTAACTGGACCAGTTATTCATGGTGAAAAGCGTGGACGTGAGATTGGATATCCAACTGCAAATATTGGATTGACATCACTTGCCACAATTCCAGCAGATGGTGTCTACGCTGGTTGGTTGAGTGTGGGAGATAGTAAATGGCCAGCTGCGATTTCAATTGGTACTAATCCAACATTTCCTGGGGTAAGAGGTCGACAGGTTGAGGCTTATGCAATTGATCAAGTTGGATTGGAGTTATACGATCAAGAGGGGATAATCGAGTTTGGATATCGCTTGCGTGATACTTTAAAATTTGATGATCTACCTTCATTACTTGCACAAATGAAAAAAGATTGTGATCAATCTCGGGAATTAACCCGAAAATAACGCTTGTTTTTCACTCGATTTTAAGTATCCACACCTGCGCTGGTAATCTTGACCCACTAAAGCGAGAAAGTGCGCCTTCGTGAATTACACCGAGGCCATCGTGACAGACAGAAGGAGTGATACAAATGGCATTAACGCCAGAGGTAACAAAGGAAATAGTAAAAAAGTATGGCTCATCTGAAACTGACACAGGTAGCCCAGAGGCACAGGTAGCACTTTTATCAAAGCGTATTGATGAGATAACTGAACATTTGCAGACAAACAAAAATGATCATCACAACCGTAGAGGTTTGTTATTGATGGTTGGTAAGCGTCGTCGGATTTTGCAGTACCTCGCCAAGACAGATATTGAGCGCTATAGAGCGATTATCGAAAAGCTCGATCTTCGCCGTTAAATAACAATCAGCAAAAAACTTTATCACTAAGAGTTTTGGTCCTCGGTAGTGGTTTCCGGAAAACGATTTTCCGGCAACTTCGATCGAAGATCCATTCTCTAGATATAAAGTGTTGAGAAATGGAGATGACCCATGGAGGGTCAAGATGTGCAATCAGCCGTTGCCAAAATAGACAACGGTAAATTCGGAAAGCGGGAGATCCGCTTTGAAACTGGCCGATTAGCCAGGCAAGCAGCGGGAACCGCCGTTGTTTACTTAGATGATGACAGCATGTTGCTATCTGCAACTACTGCATCAAAAAATCCTAAGGAACAATTTGATTTCTTTCCATTGACAGTAGATGTGGAAGAGCGGATGTACGCCGCTGGCAAAATTCCTGGATCATTTTTCCGCAGAGAGGGTCGTCCTTCCGAGGATGCAATCCTTACCTGCCGATTAATCGATCGTCCACTACGTCCATCCTTTATTAAGGGATTGCGTAATGAGATTCAAATCGTAGTAACTGTTATGGCATTAAACCCAGATCATATGTATGACGTGATTGCAATTAACGCTGCATCTATGTCAACACAATTAGCTGGCTTGCCATTCTCAGGACCAATTGGTGGTGTGCGTGTTGCACTTATCGAAGGTCAGTGGGTTGCTTTCCCAAATCACTCTGATTTAGAAAAAGCAGTCTTTGACATGGTAGTTGCTGGTCGAATTTCAGATGGTGATGTAGCCATCATGATGGTTGAGGCCGAGGCAACATCAAAGACAATTGATCTAATCAAGGGTGGTGCAACTGTGCCAACTGAGGAGATTGTTGGCCAAGGACTTGAGGCAGCAAAGCCATTTATTCGCACTCTATGTGAGGCACAACTTGCATTGGCGAAATTAGCGGCAAAGCCAACTGGAGAGTTCCCAGTATTTCTTGATTACCAGGAGGATATCTATGCAGTTGTTGAAAAAGCTGCCAAGGATGATCTCGCAAAGGCATTAACCATTGCAGGCAAGCAAGATCGTGAGACAAAGTTAGATGAGATCAATAAGAGTGTGGCCGAGAAAATCACAGTTGATTTTCCAGAGCGCACCAAGGAGATTTCAGCAGCGCTTAGATCTGTTACTAAGAAATTAGTACGCCAGCGAGTATTGCGAGACAAGATTCGTATCGATGGTCGGGGATTGCGTGATATTCGAGCATTAACTGCAGAGGTTGAGGTAATTCCTCGCGTTCATGGTTCAGCAATCTTTGAAAGAGGTGAGACTCAGATACTGGGTGTTACTACTTTAAATATGCTTAAGATGGAGCAGCAACTAGACACGCTTTCACCTGAAGATCACAAGCGTTATATGCACAATTACAACTTCCCACCATATTCTGTTGGTGAGACTGGCAGAGTTGGATCTCCTAAGCGACGAGAAATTGGACATGGTGCACTCGCTGAGCGCGCTCTTGTTCCAGTTCTACCAACTCGCGAAGAGTTTCCATATGCGATTCGCCAAGTTTCAGAGGCCCTTGGTTCAAATGGTTCTACATCTATGGGATCTGTTTGTGCCTCTACCATGTCATTACTAAATGCGGGTGTGCCACTTAAGGCAGCTGTTGCTGGTATTGCTATGGGACTCATCTCAGATGATGTTGATGGCAAAACTGAGTATGTGGCACTTACCGATATTTTGGGCGCAGAGGATGCTTTCGGTGATATGGACTTTAAAGTTGCGGGCACAAAAGAGTTTGTTACTGCACTTCAATTAGACACCAAACTAGATGGAATTCCAGCTTCAGTACTTTCAGCAGCATTGCTGCAAGCAAAAGAAGCACGGCTTGCCATCCTTGATGTAATGAATCAAGCAATCTCCTCACCGGATGAAATGTCATTACTTGCACCTAGAATTATTTCTATCAAGGTGCCAGTAGACATGATTGGCGCAGTTATCGGGCCTAAGGGCAAGATGATTAATCAAATTCAAGATGAGACTGGCGCAGATATAACCATTGAAGATGATGGAACTATTTATATCGGCGCAGTTGAAGGATCAGCAGCAGAGGCTGCGAAAGCACAAATTAATGCGATTGCAAATCCAGTACAACTCACCGTTGGCGACAAGTTCAATGGCTCAGTTGTAAAGCTTGCAGCATTTGGTGCCTTCGTAAACCTTGCTCCTGGTAAAGATGGTTTGCTACACATCTCGCAAATTCGCAAGATGCATGGTGGTAAGCGTATTGAAAACCTTGAAGATGTCATGAAAGTGGGAGATAAGATCGAGGTAGTAATTAATGAGATTGATCCAAAGGGTAAATACTCATTAGTTCCAGCAAATCTTCCAGATGAGGTGAAAGCCTAGATTTAATCAAAATCTAATCACTCCCGCGCTTATTAACCTTAAGCTGCGGGAGTTTTTATCTTTGTGGTTTATAAGATCAGCCAAATTGCTTAAATTACCCACCAAATCCGCGCATTATCTTCTACCCTTACGGTAGTGAGATAATTAAGGTCAACTGAAAAAATTGAAAGGCTTAGCTAATGAAGGTGGCAGTCCTCGGAGCAAAGGGCAGGATGGGCACAGAATCTGTTGCTGCAATTAATTCTGCATCTGACTTAACACTTACTGCGGCCCTTGATCTTGGTGATTCTTTAGAACAATTAACTAAGTCTGGAACAGAGGTTATTGTTGATTTTACAACCCCAGATGCGGTGATGAAAAACTTAGAGTTTGCGATCAGTAATGGAATACACGTGGTTGTGGGCACAACGGGATTTGATGAGGTCAAGCTTTCTAAGCTCAAAGAGTTGTTAAGTAAGCATCCAAAAGTGGGAGCGTTAGTTGCACCGAATTTTGGATTAGGCGCAGTTTTGATGATGCAGTTCTCGCAAACTGCTGCAAAGTATTTTGAAAGCGCAGAAATAATTGAGCTACACCACGCTAATAAAGTGGACGCACCATCGGGTACTGCAATTAGAACTGCGCAGATGATTACCGATGCTCGTAAGCAAAGTAAGAAGAGTGCTATGCCAGATGCTACAAAAACGCAGTTACCAGGAGCCAGGGGAACAAAGGTTGGTGATGTCCCAGTTCACTCGGTGAGATCTCATGGGTATGTCGCCCATCAAGAGGTCATTTTTGGAGATGCTGGTGAGACTCTTACAATCAGACATGATTCAATTAATCGTGCAGGATTTATGCCAGGGGTTTTAATTGGAATTAGAAATGTTGCAAAATATCCAGGACTAACAGTTGGTCTTGAAAATTATATGGGGGGTATGAAATGAGTGAAATAACAATTTATGGCGCTGAATGGTGTGGTGATTGCCGCAGATCTAAGAAGTTCTTAGATGCAAATAATGTTAAATATAACTATATTGATGTTGAAGCGGATGCATCTGCCTCAGATAAAGTAATTGAAATAAATGGTGGAATGCGATCAATTCCAGTAATTCTTTTTTCTGATGGCACACACCTAACTGAGCCATCTGATGCCGCCTTGAAAGAAAAGTTAGAGGCGCTTAAAGTTCTTTAAAACCAGTTATAAACCGCAGCAGAGGTTAGGGCTGCAGATAGCACTACAACTGGAAATGAGGCTTTAAATTTTAAAGCAATTAAAGCTACTGCTACACCAGCTGCGCGTTGATCAATAAGTAGCTCTTTTTCAGTTGCGAACGTCTGAACTGCGACCAATGCACTCAGCAAAACTATGGGCACAAAGGCATTAATTTTGATAACTCTTGGCTTGTTTAACCATTGCTCTGGCACGCTATGCCCAATATATTTATTTAAAAATGCAGTGAGACTCGCCCCAATTACTGCGATCCAAATAGCACTCATTTTTTTAATCCAAAAATTACAGCCAATATCACGGTAGTAATGATGGGAATGCCAGCGGGTGAAATTGGCGTTAAGGCCAATGCCCAGGCGATAGCAACAGTTGAAACTATAAAATGTGTTTTATTTTTAAGCCTTGGCCAGATCAGTCCACAAAACGCAGCGGGGACTGCTGCATCTAATCCCCAAACTGATGGGTCACCTATCGCGCTTGCACCTAATGCACCAAGAAAGGTAAATAAATTCCAAAAAATATAAACTCCGACACCAGTGATGTAAAAACCTCGTCGCCGATCGGCATCATTTTCCTGCAAGGTTGCAACTGCAGTTGACTCATCAATTGTGATTTGTGCTGCTAATACTCTTTTGATGCCAGAAACTTTTAGGATTGGCGCCATTTGTAGGCCATAAAGTGCGTTTCTAAATCCAAGCAAAGTTGCAGTGGCGATGGCGCTAATTGCAGCTCCACCTGCACCCATAATTCCTACAACCGCAAATTGCGATGCACCAGAAAAGAGCAGTAAAGAAAGCATGCAGGTTTGCAGAATTGAAAAACCGGCAGTCACACCAGCTGCGCCAAAGGCGGCGCCATAAAGTCCTACGGTAAATGCAACGCTCAAGGCGGTTCTGTCTATAGGATTTGTCTTGGGATTAATTGACACGCCGATACTTTAATCTAGCCAATCACCAAGTACCAAAGATAGGGTCGCGCCATGAGTGATGAGATCATGTTCCGAGAGGATATGTCAGTTGAATTAGTGAAATCCAGCGCAAGTGATGCCGATGTTGTTTGGGCGGCAAGGGTTTCAACTGCTGGTGATAAATCCTTAGAAGATGTGGGCGCTGATGCATCAAAATCTGAGGGACTTATAAATTATTTAGCTAGGGAACGACATGGTTCTCCATTTGAGCATACTTCAATGACTTTTTTTGTTTCAGCACCAATTTTTGTGTTTAGAGAGTTCATGAGACATCGCATCGCTTCTTATAATGAAGAGAGCGGTCGCTACCGAGAACTGAAGCCAGTTTTTTATGTGCCAAGTAAAGATCGCAAATTAGTACAGATCGGTAAAGCTGGTTCCTATACTTTTGTAGAGGGCACATCAGAGCAGTATGAGATTACTGTTGCCTCAATTAAAGAAACATGCCAATTAGCCTATGAAAATTATCAAAAAATGCTGACAGCTGGAGTGGCTCGTGAGGTTGCTAGAGCGGTACTACCAGTTACTTTGTACTCATCAATGTATGTAACAATGAATGCCAGAGCATTGATGAATTTTCTTTCACTTCGTACAGCTAGAGATGGTTCACATTTTCCTTCCTATCCACAACGGGAGATTGAGATGGTGGCGGAGAAAATGGAAGCGCATTTTGCCAAATTAATGCCGATCACCTACGGAGCATTTGAAAAATCTGGCCGCATAGCCCCGTAAATAAGCGGTAGCCTTACACCATGCAAATCAAGCCACCATTTGGTCGATTAATTACCGCCATGGTTACACCTTTTAATAAATCAGGTGAAATTGATTGGCCTGGCATGGAGAAAATTGCTGCTCATTTAGTTGCAACAGGCCACGATGGGATTGCGGTAAATGGCACAACTGGTGAGGCACCAACTACATCAGATGATGAGAAAGATCAGATAATCAAAACAGTTAGAAAAGTAGTTGGCGACAAAATAAAAATTATTGCAGGAGCTGGCAACAACGAAACCTCACACTCTGTAGAGCAGGCAAAGCGAGCTGCAAAAGCTGGTGCAGATGGTTTATTGGTAGTAACTCCTTATTACAACAAACCACCACAGGCAGGTATTGAGGCACATTTTAAAGCGATGGCAGATGCAACTGATTTACCAGTAATGATGTATGACATTCCTGGTCGAACTGGTGTTGAGATCGAATCAGATACGATCGTAAGGCTGGCAGAGCACAAAAATATTGCAGCTTTAAAAGATGCCAAAGGCAACCCAGCGGCAACCTCTTGGGTAATCAAGAGATCTTCGATTCCGGTTTATTCAGGCGATGACATATTAAACCTACCGCTGCTATCAGTTGGCGCCGTTGGTTTTGTCTCTGTTTGTGGGCATACTGTTGGAGCACAGTTGCGAGTCATGCTTGATGCTTGGTTCTCCGGTGATTCAAATAAGGCACTTGAGGTGCACCAACAACTATTGCCAGTATTTACTGGAACATTTAGAACTCAAGGAGCGATTCTTACAAAAGCTGCCTTAAATTTAATGGGCTTACCTGGTGGCTTTACTAGATTGCCATTAGTTGATGCAACTGATGCACAAATTTCCCAGCTAAAAATTGATCTACAAGCTGGCGGTGTTAAATTAAAGTAAATAGATGAACCATCCCCATCCTGGCCTGCCATACCCATCAAAGTTAGCTAAAAAAACTCTTCGCATTGTTGCCCTTGGCGGCCTGGGCGAAATTGGTCGCAATATGACCGTCTTTGAGTATGAAGGTCGCCTACTAATTGTTGATTGTGGTGTGCTATTTCCTGGTGATGATCAGCCAGGTATTGACTTAATTTTGCCAGATTTTTCCTACCTCACAGATCGGATGGATGATATTGAGGCAATCTTTTTAACCCATGGACATGAGGATCATATTGGCGCAGTTCCTTATCTACTCCGCGAGCGAAGTGATATTCGCATAATTGGATCCCAGCTCACCCTGGCTTTTGTTGCACCAAAATTAAAGGAGCGCAGAATTACGGCGCCGATGACGCAGGTAAAAGCTGGACAGATTGAAAAAGTTGGACCATTTACCCTTGAATTTATAACAGTAAATCACTCAATTCCAGATTCACTAGCGGTTGCAATCAAAACACCAGCCGGTGTTGTTTTACACACTGGTGATTTTAAGATGGATAAGATGCCATTAGATGGCAAGGTCACTGATCTTGAGACATTTGCCAGATTAGGTGCAGAAGGTGTTGATTTATTTTTAGTAGATTCCACAAACGCTGACATTCCTGGACTTACTGTGGCAGAAAAAGATATTTATCCTGCCCTGAAGGAGGCAATTGCCAAAACTCCAAGGCGAGTTGTGGTTACATCTTTTGCCTCGCATGTGCACCGAATTCAGCAGGTGTTAACCGCTGCAAATGAGGCCAATCGCAAGGTGGCATATGTTGGTAGGTCAATGATTCGCAATATGAAGCTGGCCGAGGATCTTGGATATTTGAAGGTTCCAAATAGTTTGGTAGTTGATTATAAGGATATTGATACCTTTGGCGACAAGATTGTTTTGATCTGCACTGGCTCTCAAGGTGAGCCACTCGCTGCATTATCTCGGATTGCAAATGGTGACCATGAGATACAAGTTGGTAAAGGTGACACAGTTGTACTCGCTTCATCACTAATTCCAGGTAATGAGAAATCTGTTTACCGAGTAATAAATGAGCTAACTAGATTTGGCGCCCATGTAGTACATAAGGGAAATGCCATGGTGCATGTTTCAGGACATGCCTCGGCTGGTGAATTACTACACTGCTATGAGATTGTTAAACCTAAGAATGTTTTACCAGTTCATGGTGAGTGGCGACATATGAGAGCAAATGCTGATCTGGCAATTAAATCTGGAGTTTCTGAACACAATGTAGTGATTGCAGAAAATGGCATAACTATTGATGTGTCCAATGGGCATGCGGAAATCTCTGGATCAATTCCCTGCGGATATGTGTATGTTGATGGTCAAAGTGTTGGTGAGATAACAGAAAGTTCATTAAAGGATAGAAGAATTTTAGGTGATGAAGGGTTCATCTCAGTTGTAGTAGTGATTGATTCCCAAAGTGGCAAGATAGTTGCTGGCCCTGATATTCACGCTAGAGGGTTTACTGAGGATCAAACATTGTTTGATGATGTTAAAGGTGATATTGAAAAAGCATTAAGTAAGGCGGTTGCTGGTGGATTTAATGGCACCCATCAGCTTTCACAAGTTGTAAGGCGCACCATTGGCAGTTGGGTAGGGGAAGAGCATCGACGAAAGCCGATGATTATTCCGTTGGTGATTGAGGTTTAGTAATCCCATTTTGATTAAGTTTCTTACTCAAAGTGCGTGCCGATTACCGCAAGGGGTAAAGTTGTTCTTTAGGCTTATCTTCTTATGGCAAAGAAAAAAACCACCGCAAAGAAATCAAATATTTTCGCGCCATTACTACGGGCAGTTGGTTGGCTTTGGCGGTTAATTGCAAAAGGATTAGGCAATTCAATCCGCTTTATTTTTAGATCCTCCCAGGAGTTAGATCCGGCGCATCAAAGAGATGGTGTGGCATTTTTTATCTTTATATTGGCATTAATTTCAGCAGCTGGAGTTTGGTTTGATCTAGATAATCTCTTAGGACGAGGGATATACGCATTTCTTTTTGGTGGGGTAGGGGCATTGGCAAATGCGGTTCCAGTGCTGTTTATCTACTTCGCATACCGATTATTTAAATCATCAGATGATTCCGGTGATATTGGTCGAATTAGTATCGGCACATTATTACTGCTAATTAGCACTACCGCCCTTACCCATATTATTAATGGCTCAACTGGGACTGGTGCTACTGCGATGCGCGAGGGCGGCGGCTGGATTGGGTATGGCATCTCTAGTGGCCTAGTTGCATTAGTAACTTCTGTGCTTGCTATTCCTATTTTGATAATTTTTTTAATCTTTGGCTTGTTGGTCATTACTAAAACACCGGTATCTAAGGTTTTTAATCAGATTGGTAAGTTATTTGCCTTAGGTAGATCTGGAATCAGCAGTGCGCGGCAGCGACGAGCAGAGCGCTTAGTTGCCCAGGATTTTGAGGTTAGTGAGACCCCACCATTTGAATCACCACTGGTTAAGGATTTGGTGGAGGAGTTTGAACCTGCCCAATTAGATTATGAGGTTGAGTTGGGTGATTTTGATGAGATCACTCAAAAAATTCCACGAATCAATAAACCGGCAAAGAGTAAGAGCAGCCGCCCACAACAATTACTTCTATCCTCAGATGCTAAGTATGAATTACCACCCGCAGATTTACTAAGAAGTGGACCTGCTGCAAAAGGCAAGTCAAAGGTAAATGAGACTGTAGTTACCGCCCTTAAACAAGTTTTTGAACAGTTTGAAGTTGATGCGCAAGTGACTGGATTCATGCGTGGACCAACAGTGACTAGGTATGAGGTGGAGTTAGGTAGTGGCGTAAAAGTTGAGGCAATCTCAGCGCTTTCAAAAAACATCGCATATGCAGTAGCAAGTGGTGAGATAAGAATTCTCTCACCTATCCCAGGTAAATCTGCGGTCGGAATTGAGATACCAAACTCAGATCGAGAGATAGTGGCCTTAGGTGATGTGCTTAGGTCAACAGTTTCAGGTAGTGATACTCATCCAATGTTAATTGCATTAGGCAAAGATGTTGAAGGCTTATTTGTATGTGCAAATCTGGCAAAGATGCCGCACTTATTGGTGGCAGGTGCAACTGGTGCTGGTAAATCTTCCATGATTAATTCATTGGTGGTTTCAATATTAATGCGGGCTACTCCCGATGAGGTACGACTGGTATTAATTGATCCTAAGCGGGTGGAGTTAACTAATTATGAAGGTGTACCACATTTAATTGCTCCAATTATTACCAACCCTAAGAAAGCAGCTGATGTATTAGCTTGGGTGGTACGTGAGATGGAGATGCGCTATGACGATCTATCAGTATTTGGATTTAGACATATTGATGATTTCAACAAAGCGGTTAAGGCAGGCAAGGTTTCACCACCTGCCGGTAGTGATCGCACCCTGGAGCCTTACCCGTACCTTTTAGTAATTGTGGATGAGTTAGCAGATCTAATGATGATTGCAGCCCGTGAGGTTGAAGAGTTAATTGTTCGAATTACCCAATTAGCTAGAGCTGCTGGTATTCATTTAGTGCTTGCAACTCAGCGACCAAGTGTTGATATTGTCACTGGATTAATAAAAGCAAATGTTCCGTCAAGACTTTCATTTGCAACTAGTAGCTTGGCTGATTCCAGAGTTATTTTAGATACCCCAGGTGCTGAAAAACTTGTTGGCCAAGGAGATGGATTATTTCTACCAATGGGGGCAAGCAAGCCGGTTCGAATTCAAGGAGCCTATGTCTCAGAAAGAGAGATTGAGGCGGTAGTAAATCATGTGAAATCTCAACTTCAGCCTGTATACCGAATTGATTTAAATGCACCAATTAAGTCCAATCTAATCACTGATGATGTAGGTGATGATCTTGATCTGCTGTTACAAGCAATTCAATTAGTTGTTTCCACCCAGTTTGGATCCACCTCTATGTTGCAAAGGAAGTTACGAGTTGGCTTTGCCAAAGCTGGTCGATTAATGGATTTGATGGAGAGTCGGGGAATTGTGGGTCCAAGTGAAGGTTCAAAAGCTAGAACGGTTTTGATTAACGCAGAGCAAATGCCAGATGTATTGGAGTCGATTAGAGGAAACTTGTAATTCACTTTTCATTTTTTTTGGAAGGGGGGTTAGATAGCGGGTGAATTCTCGGTTATTCTGCTATTTTAGATGGCAGATCCCTAGAGGTTGGCTAAAAAGTATTGCCAGAACTGTATTTGAAGTCTTATTCTTAGCCTCCCCAAGGTGAACGGTCCTTCTTATGGTAAAAATTTCATTACTACAGCAAGCTCGTGAAGGCGCTAACTTGACCGTTGAACAAATTGCAAATCAAACAAACATAAGAGTTGCAGTCATTAGAGATTTAGAAAATAACTCTGTTGAGCAGTGCGGTGGTATTGCATACGCTCGGGGACACCTAAGAGCTGTCGTTAAATTAATTAATCAAAAATTGCCGAAGAGTAATAATATAGATGCAGATGAGATCGTTGCCCAATTTCAAGCAGCACAAGTTTTGGATAATCGACTTATTATTGACAAACTTGATGAGAATCATGTTGCTGAAAAACCAAAAGAGAAGAAGCGAATGAAATTTGGCACCTTAGCCTCAATCTCAGTTGCGGTTCTTAGCATTGGTTTCATTGCACAAATTGCCATAAACAATGTCTCTGGTATAAATGAGAATCTGAGTTCAACGATCACTCAACCAAGCAAGAAACCAACTGAGGGAAAAGCTGAGACATCCATCACCCTCCCTGCTGGAGTGAACTTAGTAATAAGTGGTGTTGGTGGCAGAAGTTGGGTTGGTCTTACTAATGCGAATGGTGAATCAGTCTTTAATGGTCATATCGGTGCTGGTGAGGTCATGGCTTTTAATGATCCACAAATGATAAAAGCAGTAATTGGAAATGCTGGAGCTGTTACTTTGAAAGTAAACGGCTCTGATTTAGGGGTGGCTGGGGCTAATGGTGAGGTAGTTCGCTTAGATTTTGGTGTAAACGAGTCGCTCTAATTTTCTAGATTAGAAGTTCTGCCAACTCCTGCAGGGTATCCTTAGCACATAGTGAGTTCAAAAATAATCAATGAAAAAAAGCTGCGCACAGTTGCGTTAGTTACTTTGGGGTGCGCTCGTAATGAGACGGACTCCGAAGAGTTAGCTGGCAGGTTAGCAGCTGATGGTTGGCAATTAGTTTCAGATCCAGCCAAGGCTGAGATTGCCGTTATTAATACCTGTGGGTTTATTGAAAATGCCAAAAAAGATTCAATTGATGCATTAATTCAAGCCTCATCCCTTAAGACAAATGGGGTGACAAAGGCGGTAGTTGCAGTTGGTTGCATGGCAGAGCGGTATGGCAGTGAGTTAGCTAGTGAAATGTCTGAAGCTGATGCCATTCTTAGCTTTGATGATTACAAAGATATCTCAGCTAGATTACATACAATTATTGAAGGCGGTAAGGTAAAAACTCACACCCCCAAAGATCGACGTGCGTTACTGCCAATAGCACCAGTCGAGCGTGCTAAAACTCGGGAGCTATCAGATCCAGATATAAAACCCTTGGGCACAGTACTGCGCAAGCGTTTAGATAATGCACCCATTGCACCACTAAAAATTGCCAGCGGTTGTGACCGTAGGTGCTCATTTTGTGCCATCCCTTACTTTCGTGGTTCATTCATCTCTCGCAAGCCGGATGAGATTATTCAGGAGGCTAAATGGTTGGCCGATAATGGTGTCTCAGAGCTATACCTAGTCAGTGAGAACACCACCTCTTACGGTAAAGATTTTGGTGACTTAAAGATGATGGAAAAGCTTCTGCCAGAGCTTTCAAAAATATCTGCAATTAAACGGATTCGCTTGTCTTATCTACAACCAGCAGAGGTCAGGCCCTCATTACTTCAGGCAATGGTTTCAGTTGAAAAGGTAGTGCCCTACTTTGACCTCTCCTTTCAACATGCAAATGCAGATTTATTAAGGAGCATGCGCCGATTTGGTGATGGCGAGAAATTCTTACACTTAATTTCTCAAATTAGGGCGCTAAATCCGCAGGCCGGAATTAGATCTAATTTTATTGTGGGATTTCCAGGGGAGAGTGATCAGCAATTTATGGAGTTAGTTGAGTTTTTATCTAACGCCCAATTAGATGCTATTGGTGTATTTGGTTACTCCGATGAGGATAAGACTGAGGCAATAGAGCTGGGAAATAAGGTGAGTAGTGAAGTAATTAAAGAGCGGGTGAGTGAACTCTCAACCATAGTTGATGAGTTAATTACCGAGCGCTCCCAGATGCGAATCGGTGAGAAGATTTCAGTTCTAATTGAGGATGAGGCGGAGCAAGAGGGAAGAGCTGATCATCAAGGCCCTGATGTAGATGGTTCAACATTTATTAAATCTCGAAACAAATATCGGGTGGGCGAGTATGTTGATGCGGTAGTAAGTGATGTAGCAGGTGTTGATCTGATCGCACAGGTTTTATGAGTAAGATCCAGCGGCCAAATCTCCCAAACTCACTTACGATATTTCGAATCGCTGCCCTGCCATTTTGTGCTTATGCGTTATTGAAAAGCGGTGGTGATGATAATAATTGGCGAATTATCGCCTTCACTTTATTTTTAATTGTGGGGTTAAGTGACATATTAGATGGCAAGATTGCTAGAGATCGCAACCAAATTACCGAGTTTGGCAAACTTTTAGATCCAATTGCAGACAAAGCGATGCTCGCAACTGCCACCGTTGGGGCATCGATGTTAGGTCTACTGTCTTGGTGGGTTACTGGGATATTTTTAATCCGTGAGGTGGCGGTAACAATCCTGCGATTTGCAGTAATTAAAGCTGGAGTGATCCCTGCAAGTCGTGGTGGAAAGTTGAAAACCTTCTTCCAGAACTTTGGGGTGGGTTTTTATATTCTGCCGCTACCAGATGTTTTATCTCTACCCCGAGATATCTTCATGGGTATTGCTATTTATCTAACAATTACAACTGGGGTGGATTACTTTAGGCGGGTGCTTAAAAAATGAATGAGCAATTACTAGCTAAAGCCGTAATCAAGTTGTTAAGTAAAAGTAAAAGCACATTATCAGTTGCCGAATCAGTAACAGCAGGTGGATTGGCAAGTGCCTTAACCGAGGTGGCCGGTGCCTCAAAAGTATTTCTTGGCGGTGTAATTGTCTACTCTGATGATTTAAAGGTTTCACAATTAGGAGTTAGTAAATCTGATTTGAAGAAATATACGGCAGTCTCTGAAGAGATTGCTATTGCAATGGCGCAATCGGCCCGTAAGAAATTTAAAACTGATTTTGCTATCTCAACCACCGGAGTCGCCGGACCTGGCGCTGCTTATGGACAAAAAGTGGGAACCGCCTGGGTGGGCCTTGCCAGCAAAAAATCCGCTTTTGCAGTGGCTTTGTCCTTAGCTGGTGATCGCAATTCCATTCGCCACGCCATTATTAATAGCGCATTAGCAGCCCTAGAGCGTATTCTTAAGCCGTGATACTTCTTCGAACCCATATCGGTAGCGCCCTTCGTGCTGCCCGAATTGAGCAAGCTCGTACTCTGCGTGATGTTGCAAAGAGCGCCCGAGTCTCACTCGGTTATCTATCAGAGGTAGAGCGCGGTCATAAAGAGGCGTCTAGTGAGTTATTAAATGCAATTTGTTCAGCTCTTGATTTATCTCTTTCCACAATCTTGGTTGATGTTGCCACTGTGGTTAAAACCCACGAATCCCCAGTATTAACAATCTCGACTTTGCAAGTGGTAGAGACCGCAGCTTAAGTTGTCTGCCGAGCCGGCGCT
>SHVD01000017.1 GCA_009691185.1 Candidatus Nanopelagicaceae bacterium
AAAGAGTGAGCCAAAATGGATGTTGGATCTACGGCTGAAGGGTTTGAATTTATTTGACAAGAAGCCAATGCCAAGTTGGGGAGCAGATTTAAGTGGGATTTTCTTTGACACTATTAAGTACTTTGTTCGTTCTACTGAGAAACAAGCAAAATCTTGGGAAGACCTACCAGATGATATTAAGAATACCTATGATCGACTGGGGATTCCAGAGGCAGAAAAGCAACGTTTAGTATCAGGAGTGGCTGCTCAGTATGAGTCCGAAGTTGTCTATCATTCAATCCGTGAAGATTTAGAAAAACAAGGCGTAATTTTTCTTGATACAGATAGCGCATTAAAGCAACATCCAGAACTTTTTAAAGAGTATTTTGCAACAGTTATTCCAGTTGGCGATAATAAATTTGCTGCACTAAACACCTCTGTCTGGTCTGGTGGCTCATTTGTATATGTTCCAAAAGGTGTAAAGGTTGATATTCCACTTCAGGCATATTTCCGAATTAACACTGAAAATATGGGGCAGTTTGAACGCACCTTAATTATTGCTGATGAGGATTCGTATGTTCATTATGTTGAAGGCTGTACTGCTCCAATATATTCATCAGATTCTTTACACTCTGCAGTTGTTGAAATTATTGTAAAAAAGGGCGCAAGAGTTCGTTACACAACTATTCAAAACTGGTCTAACAATGTTTATAACTTGGTGACCAAGCGTGCTACCTGCGCTGAAGGTGCAACGATGGAATGGATTGATGGCAACATCGGTTCAAAGGTGACTATGAAGTATCCATCGATATTTTTGATGGGTCCACACTCCAAAGGTGAAACATTATCAATTGCTTTTGCTGGTGAAGGCCAACATCAAGATGCCGGCGCCAAAATGGTGCATGCAGCGCCATATACATCATCGACAATTATCTCCAAATCAGTTGCCCGAGGTGGTGGCCGAACTTCATATCGTGGATTAGTAAAGGTGGAAGAGGGTGCGCATCATTCAAAGAGCACAGTTAAATGTGATGCCTTATTAGTAGACACAATTTCTCGATCAGATACATATCCATACGTGGATGTTAGAGAAGATGATGTTTCGATGGGACATGAAGCAACTGTTTCCAAGGTGAGCGATGACCAACTTTTCTATCTGATGTCTCGCGGACTTGGTGAGGATGAGGCGATGGCAATGATTGTTCGAGGATTTATCGAACCAATCGCCAAAGAATTACCGATGGAGTATGCATTGGAATTAAATCGATTAATTGAAATGCAAATGGAAGGTGCTGTTGGGTAGTGAGTTTATTAACTACTAACTACCTCACTCCTACTGGTCGGGAAGAAGCTTGGCGATTTACCCCGCTAAAGCGGCTAGCTGGATTACATGATCTTTCAAGCCAGGTTAGTGATCATATTTCATTGACTGGTAAGAATTCACTTCCCACCGGAGTCACATTAGCGATTGCAAATGCTGCAGATCATCCACCAGCCTATGCGTCAAATGATCTGATAACTAATCGAATACGTGAAAAAATTAAAAAAGTATTGGTGCTTTCAATTGCTAAGGATGTAGAGCTGACAGAACCGATTATATTAAATCGTAGCTGCACAGATTCTGCAGAGCTTAGCCGGGTGGTAATTCTCGCAGGAGTTAATAGTAAATCAACCGTAATTATTGAGAATGTTGGGGGCGGGGTTGTTGGCGAGGAGATTGAAATATCACTTGCATCTGGTGCCTCTCTAAGCTTTGTCTCTCTGCAGGAATGGGATCGCACTGCAGTGCATCTAGCTCAGCACCATGCAGTAGTGGGTAAGGATGCGCACTTCACTTCATATGTGGTTTCCGTGGGCGGATCGGTAGTGAGAATAAATCCTACGGTTGAGTTTACTGGAGCAGGCGCGTTTGCTGATTTGTATGGAATTTACTTTGCCACCGATGGTCAACATCTTGAGCATCGAATTCATATCAATCACGGTGTTGCGAATGCAAAATCTAGAGTCAATTACAAAGGAGCACTTGCTGGTGATGACGCACGCACTGTGTGGATCGGTGATGTATACATCCATAAAGTGGCTGAGGGAACTGATACCTACGAATTAAATCGCAACTTGTTACTGACCGATGGGGCCAGAGCTGATTCTGTTCCAAATCTTGAAATTGAAACTGGAGAGATAGTTGGTGCGGGGCACGCCAGTACCACCGGCCGCTTTGATGATGAGCAGCTTTTCTATTTACAGTCGCGAGGAATTCCAGCAGATATTGCAAGAAGATTAGTAATCCGTGGCTTCTTTGCTGAAATCATTAGCAAATTGAAGAATGAGAGTCTAGAGGAGCGGTTAATGGCTCGAATTGATGATGAGTTAGCAAAGGTAGAGCAGTAATGATGGAGTTAGATTTTTCGGTTTTAGTAGAGAGTAAGCCGATTGCAATTGATGTAGATGGAGTTGCGGTATGCGTAGCAAAAGTTGGCGATGAAGTATTTGCTGTTGCCGATACCTGCACTCACTCCGAAGCCTCATTATCTGAGGGTGAAATTACTGGTACAAAAATAGAGTGCTGGCTTCATGGTGCGGAGTTTGATCTGCGAACTGGAAAGGCTCTAACCCCACCAGCTACTGAAAGTCTTAAAAGTTTCAAAGTGAAACGTAGCGGCAATCAATTAACAATAACTAAATAAGAGGAGAATGTTATGAGCGTATTAGAGATTAAGAATCTACAGGTTAGTGTTGTGATTGAGTCTGGCAATAAAGAAATATTGCGCGGAGTTGATCTAACTATCAAGTCAGGTGAAACCCACGCCATCATGGGGCCAAATGGATCTGGTAAATCGACTTTGGCATATTCCATAGCTGGTCATCCCAAGTATCTAATTACTGGTGGATCAGTGACTTTAGATGGTGTTGATGTATTAGAGATGAGTGTGGATGAGCGTGCAAAAGCTGGATTGTTTTTAGCAATGCAATATCCGGTAGAGATTCCTGGTGTATCGGTATCAAATTTCCTACGCACTGCTGTGACTGCAATCCGAGGTGAAGCCCCAAAGGTTCGCACTTGGGTTGGAGAGGTGAAGGCAGCGATGTCTTCGTTAGAGATTGATACCGCTTTCTCAGAGAGAAATGTCAACGAGGGTTTTTCTGGCGGCGAGAAGAAGCGTCATGAAATATTGCAAATGGAATTATTAAAGCCCAAAATTGCAATTCTTGATGAGACAGATTCTGGTTTAGATATTGATGCACTGCGTGTTGTTTCAGAGGGTGTGAATCGAATTAAGGAAAGTACTGATTTAGGGGTAATGCTAATTACTCACTACACACGGATTCTTAAATATATTAAGCCTGACTTTGTCCATGTTTTCGCCAACGGAAAAATTGTTGAAGAGGGCGGATCAGAGCTTGCCGACAAGCTTGAAGAGAAAGGTTACGCAGAGTACATAACTGCGTAAATAATGAGTGTTGATTTTTCCAGGTATAAGAATGATTTTCCTATCCTCAAGCGCAAGGTTCGGGGTGGAAACACACTAATATATTTAGATAGTGGTGCAACCTCTCAAAAGCCAGAGATAGTTATCGAGGCAGAGGCCAATTTCTATCGCACCAAGAATGCTGCAGTGCATAGGGGTGCTCATTTAGTTGCTGAGGAGGCTTCTGAAGTTTATGAGGGTGCAAGAGAGAATGTTGCTAGATTTATTGGTGCAAAAAGTGATGAAGTGATTTTTACCAAAAGTGCCACAGAATCTTTGAATTTAATCGCTTACTCTTTAGGTAATCCAGAATCAAAGTTTCATCTTAATTCTGGGGATGAAATTGTGGTTTCTGAGATGGAGCATCATGCGAATTTGATCCCTTGGCAGCAATTGGCAAAAAGAGTGGGCGCTAAATTGACCTGGTTTAAAATAACTGATGAGGGTAGATTAGATTTATCCGATATCGACAAATTAATTAATAAAAAAACCAAAATTGTTGCAATAACGCACCAATCAAATGTCCTAGGAACCATTGTGCCACTGGCACAAATAACTAAGGCAGCACATGCAGTTGGAGCAGTGGTTGTTCTGGATGCCTGTCAATCGGTCCCGCATTTTGCAGTTGATGTAAAGAAATTAGAGGTGGATTTCTTAGCCTTCTCTGGTCATAAGGTTTTAGGCCCAACTGGTATTGGAGTTTTGTGGGGCAAAGCTGAATTATTGGATCAATTAGAGCCCGGATTATTTGGTGGCTCGATGGTTGATTCAGTAAGCATGCAAGGTGCGACCTGGGCGAAGGCGCCACGCAAATTTGAGGCAGGAGTGCCAAATATGGCTCAAGCAGTTGGTCTATCGGCAGCAGTTGATTATATAAGTGAAATTGGGATGGATAAGGTTGCTCAGCACGAACATGATTTAACAAAACAATTAATATCTGGTTTGCAAAATATTTCAGGTGTTCAGGTAATAGGCCCAGTAGATATGAAAGATCGTGGGGGAGTTGTCTCTTTCACCGTTGATGGTGTTCACCCTCATGATGTGGGTCAGTATTTAGATCAGTTTGGCATTGCAGTTCGTACTGGACATCATTGTGCTTGGCCATTGATGCGCAGGTTAAATTTAGTTGGCACTACCAGAGCCTCTTTCCATTTATACAATGATGAAAGCGAAGTAAAGGTCTTACTAAATACAGTTTCTAAAATTAAAGATTATTTCAAGGTGAGTAAGTAATGGAGCTAGATTCTCTTTATCAAGAGGTAATCCTTGATCATTATCGATCACCGCACCACAAGGGTTTATCTGCTGATAAAGATATTCAAGTTCACCATAATAACCCTAGTTGTGGGGATGAAATTACATTGAATCTGATTATGGATGGAATGCTTGTGAAAGATATATCTTGGGATGGTGTTGGGTGCTCGATCTCTATGGCAAGTGCCTCAGTTATGAGCGATCTTCTAATTGCTAAAAGGTATGAAGAAGCAACAAAGATTCTTGGAGCATTTATCGAATTGATGCAAAGTAAAGGTCAGTCACAAGGTGATGAAGTAATGCTTGAAGATGGTGTGGCCTTCGCAGGGGTATCTAAATTTCCGGCTCGGATTAAATGTGCTTTGCTCGGTTGGATGGCATTTAAAGATGCAGCGACTCAAGTGATCAAGTAGAATATAACCATGGCTACCAGCGTTGATGATATTACTGAGGCAATGAAGGATGTTATTGATCCTGAGTTAGGCATTAATGTAATTGATCTTGGTTTGGTTTATGACATGCGCCTAGATGAAAACAATATTGCAACCTTAGATATGACATTGACTTCCGCTGCGTGCCCATTACAAGATGTTATTGAGGATCAAACTAGACAAGTACTGGCGGATATAACCAGTGATGTAAAAATCAATTGGGTCTGGCTACCACCATGGGGACCAAACAAAATCTCCGACGATGGCAGGGAGCAACTACGCTCTATCGGCTTCACCGTTTAATAAAACCACAATAAATCGCTAGGGTCACCTTATGTCGATGCATTCAACCTGGATGTCATTTAGGTCCTTAACCCAGGACCAGTCAATTAAGAATCAAAAATTAAAACCCGGGACACTTAGACGCATAGCTACTTTTGCTTTGCCTTATAAGTTATCGCTGTCATTTTTTTTAATAACTGTTGTTATAGATGCTTTTTTAATCGTTGCAACACC
Source organism: Candidatus Nanopelagicaceae bacterium (assembly GCA_009691185.1). GTDB lineage: Bacteria > Actinomycetota > Actinomycetes > Nanopelagicales > Nanopelagicaceae > Nanopelagicus. Next base: position 5,648 of record SHVD01000017.1, read on the forward strand.
CCTCTTATTGCGCAAACTAATTGATGATGGAGTGATACCTAAAAATTCAGAGATTGTCACAGAGTTAGCGATCGCAGTTGGAGTTATTGCTCTTTTAGATGCGTTGTTTAGCATTATAGGCCGTTGGTTTTCAGCACGTATAGGTGAGAGCTTGATCTATGACCTTCGGCGATTGAGTTTTGAACATGTTCAGAAGCAATCCATTGCATTTTTTACCAGAACTCAAACCGGTGCACTGGTATCAAGATTAAATTCAGATGTAATTGGTGCACAGCAAGCCTTTACCTCCACGCTTTCTGGAGTTATAAGTAATCTTCTCAGTTTAATTCTAGTTGCAGCTGCAATGCTGACTCTTTCGTGGCAGATCACTTTGGTGTCATTGACTCTCTTGCCAGTTTTCTTATTACCCACAAAATGGGTCGGTCGCAAATTACAGGCTTATACCAGACAGTCATTTGATATAAATGCATCAATGTCATCAACTATGACAGAGAGATTTAATGTTTCAGGTGCGTTGTTGGTATCACTTTATGGAGATGCAAAGAAGGAGAAAGAACAGTTTTCAGCAAAGGCAAAAAAAGTCGCTGATATCGGCGTGTCAATCGCCTTACTTAATAGAATATTTTTTATATCACTCACATCAATCGCAGCGGTGGCAACAGCGATTGCATATGGAATTGGTGGTCATTTAGCAATAAGTGATGAGTTAACTGTCGGAACACTTTTGGCTATAACTGCCCTGCTCGCTCGGCTATACGGACCGCTAACTGCCTTATCAAATGTGAGAGTTGATGTTATGACAGCTCTGGTCTCATTTGAAAGAGTTTTTGAGGTTTTGGATCTGGAGCCCATGGTTGTTGATTCACCAAATGCTAAGGATCTAATCACTGATAAACCAGAGATCAGATTTGCTGAGGTTTCTTTCTCTTATCCTAAGGCTGAGGATATTTCACTTGCTTCATTGGAAATGATTGCTAAGCCTGAATTGATTCCAAGTGGAGAAGTTTTAAAATCGATTAGTTTCAAAGTTACCCCAGGCACCCTCACTGGAATAGTTGGCCCATCTGGTGCTGGAAAAAGCACGATCAGCAGTTTAATTGCCAGACTTTATGATGTTACTGCTGGTGGTATTTTTATAAATAATGTGGATATTCGAAATTACACTATAAAGTCCTTGAGGAAAGCTATTGGTGTAGTGACTCAAGATTCTCATATGTTCCATGATTCCATCAAGGTAAATCTGCTTTATGCCAAGCCAGATGCTTCTTTGCTGGAGATTGAATCAGCGTGTATAGCTGCACGAATTTGGGAGTTTATTCAATCACTGCCAAATGGGTTGGATACAGTTGTTGGTGAGCGAGGCCATCGATTATCTGGTGGCGAGAAACAAAGATTGGCAATTGCAAGATTACTTTTGAAGCAACCTAGCTTGGTAATACTTGATGAAGCAACTGCTCATTTAGATTCTGAAAATGAGGCGCTAGTGCAATCTGCCTTGAAAGAGGCGTTGGTTGGTCGTACCAGCATTGTGATTGCCCATCGACTATCAACTATTTTGCACGCAGATCAAATTATCGTAGTTGATCAGGGTCGCATTGTGGAGAGAGGCACTCACCAAGAGTTAGTCGCTGTTAGAGGTATATATTTTGATTTATATGAAAAGCAGAGTCTTGAGGCAGATCTAATTTAAGCCTTTACGTTTAGGTGTGAAGATTGCATCTTTCTTGATCGTCTCTCGTCCAGCATTTGCAGCGATAACTGCAATATAAGGAAGGGTGAGTGCGCCAGCTAAGGCAAACCAGCGATAAGGACTTGGTAACAAAACTGTAAGGATAAAGCAAACCGTTCTAATCATCATCGAAATGAAATACCTACGTTGTCGGGCAGCTTGGTCCAGTGAAAGCCCAGATTGCGCAGTGGTAATCGATTGTGTTACTTCTTGTTTTTTCCTCACGAGTAAAGCCTATGTTTAAACTTGTAATTTAGCGAGTAAATACAATGAGGTGGCCCACCTCTTGTGAGCCACCTCATTGAAAAGTACTTTCCTAGTTAGCAGTACCTCTAGCTTTGGCTATCCGGTTAAGGATTTGATATCCAAATACAGCAAGGACAGTTGCATTGATGATCCCACTAAATGTGTAATCACCCCTAGTCCAGGACATATCGGAGATGCCAATAATCAAACAAGAGGCAGCAATGTATAGATTAATTGGATTGGCAAAATTGACTCTGCCATCTATCCAAATTCTTGCACCCAATACACCGATCATTCCAAACAAGGCAACAGTCACTCCACCTTTAACTCCAGCGGGAGTTGCAGAGAGAACAGCGCCAAACTTTGGAGATAATGCCAAAAGAATTGCGCCAACACCAGCAAAGATATAAGCAAGTGTCGAGTAAACCCGACTTGCTGCCATGACGCCAATGTTTTCAGCATATGTGGTTGTTCCTGAGCCGCCACCAAGACCAGCCAAGGTTGTGGCTGCTCCGTCTGCGATTAATGCGTTGCCAATCTGATCATCAAGATTCTTTCCTGTCATTGCCGCAACCGCCTTAACATGACCAACGTTCTCGGCAATCAGGACTAGTACAACCGGCAAGAAAAGCAACATCGCGCTGCTATCAAAGGTTGGAGAGGTAAATGAAGGCATGGCAACCCAACTTGCAGCTTCCACACCAGCAAAGTCCACATCACCCATCAATGCAGCGACTACATATCCAATTACCAAACCTGCAAAGATGCTAATTCGGCCGAGAAATCCTCGGAAGAATGCGGAGATTAATCCGATTGCTAAGAGCGTAATCAAACCAACTCTTTGCCCTTGCATAAAGTCATTCTTTGCTGCACCAGCTAAGTTCAAACCAATTACCATCACAATCGTTCCGGTAACAACTGGTGGAAGCAGTGAGTCTATCCAAGCAGTTCCTGCCGCTTTGGCAATAAAACCAACAACTGCAAGCAATACACCTGCGGCAACAATTCCGCCCAAAGCAGCTGGTATGCCGCCTGAGGTTTTAGCTGCGGCAACTGGTGCTAAGAAGGCGAATGAGGAACCCAAATAACTTGGTAGTTTGTTTTGAGTGATAATAATGAAGAGAATTGTTCCGATACCCGAGAAAAAGAGAGTTGTGGTTGGTGAAAAACCAGTAATGATTGGCACTAAGAATGTTGCACCAAACATTGCAACTATATGCTGAAGACCCATGCCCAAGGTACGTGGCCAAGACAGGCGTTCATCAATTGATACAACTTCTCCAGGCTGTATCTGTTTTCCATCTCCATGCAGTTTCCAACTAAGCATTATTTCTCCTTGATTGTTGAACCTGACTCACGATGAGGCAGATTTGCGTGCTACCCAAAGGGGGTGGGTGTTAAATAAAAAGAATAGAACCTTCGAGGAAAAATACCCGTAGGTATTCGTAGATTTCGGGGTTTTTTTGTGAAGTTTTTAATATGCCACGCTCAATTTCCGCCCTAGATGATCCTTCTGTATGATTTATCCATCAAGTGGATGCATACGCTCCCACCTAATTCGCCTCGGTGAACTGGTTGCTTCGCAAGAAGTGCGGCTGTTTTCGCTTGTGTAATGAATGATCAATCTAGCGAAACAGCAGGGAGAACTTATCAGCACAGAACCACGTATCAATGATCGAATTCGCGTTCCTGAAGTTCGGTTGATTGGCTATGACGGTGAACAGTTAGGCGTGACTGCAATAGATAAAGCGCTTAAATTGTCAGAGGAGATCGGTTTAGATCTCGTTGAAATATCACCAGATGCAAATCCACCGGTCTGCAAAATTATGGATTTTGGTAAATACAAATACGAAATTGCGCAGAAGGCTCGGGAGGCAAGGCAGAATCAAACACATATTGTTGTGAAAGAGATGCGACTTCGACCAAGTATCGAACCACATGATTACGAAACGAAACGTAACCATATAGAGCGATTTTTGGCAGGTGGGGACAAAGTGAAGGTAACTATCCAGTTTCGTGGTCGGGAGCAATCCAGACCAGAGATGGGATATCGATTATTACAAAAGATTGCTGAGGAGTTATCTGAAGTATCAATTGTGGAGTTTGCGGTAAAACAAGAGGGTCGCAATATGACAATGGTGTTAGGACCAGCGAAAAAAACTGGGTCTGCTAAAAAAGCAGCACCAAAGACAGTGGTGAAGAAAAAAATAGTTTTAGCAGAAAAATCAACAGGAGGTAAGTAAATGCCAAAGATGAAGACACATAGTGGAGCGAAGAAACGTTTTCGCGTCACTGGATCAGGAAAAATCATGCACGAGCGTGCTGGCAAACGCCACCTGCTTGAACGTAAATCATCGAGAGTAACCCGTCGCTTAACTGGTGATGTGGCAGCTAAGGCGCCAAATGCATTTGCTGCAAAGCGCATGCTCGGTTTGAAGTAAGGGAGAAGATAATGGCAAGAGTAAAACGTGGTGTGCATGCGGCGAAGAAGCGCCGTACAACTCTAGAGCGAGCTGCGGGTTATCGCGGTCAACGTTCACGTCTTTTTTCAAAGGCAAAAGAACAGGTTACCCACTCACTTGTTTATGCATTCAATGATCGCAAAGATAAAAAAGGAGACTTCCGTCGACTTTGGATTCAACGCATCAATGCTGCCGCCCGGGCAAACGGTATGACTTACAACCGTTTAATCCAGGGGTTGAAGATTGCTGGCATTGAGGTGGATCGTCGTGTGCTCTCTGAATTGGCAACCAATGATCCGGTAGCATTCTCAAAATTAGTTGAGATTGCCCGCAAAAATGTTGTGACAGCTTAAAACTTCTCTAAACGAGCAGTTATAGATGGAAAACATTACGAGCCTTAATTCGCCTCACATCGAGCGAGTTAAGGCTCTTACTGGTCCTAGGGGCAAGAAAAATCGTGAAACAGAAAGCGCCTTCATTGCCGAAGGAATACAAACAGTTCGTGAGGCACTAACCTCTAAATTAATTGCCGGACTTGCAGTGAAGCAGGTTTATGTTACAGAATCTGGATTAGCAAAATTGCAACAAGAAATACCATCTACAAGCTTAGAGCAATATGAGCTGATAAAGGTTTCAGATCAAGTAATGACTGCGATGGCAGATTCAGAATCTCCGCAGGGAATAATTGCTTTGTGCTCTTCAAAATCTATGAAGTTATCGGATTTATGGGCTAGTAAGCCCGACAAAATTGCCTTCTTTTGGCAGATTCAAGATCCAGGTAATGCCGGAACAGTTATTAGAACCGCTGGCGCCTGTGGTTTTGATGCAGTTGTTTTCTCCTCTAACAGCGTGGATATTTTTAATCCAAAAACTGTGCGGGCAACAGTTGGATCGTTGTGGCATATACCGGTAGTAACAGATGTAAATATTGATGAATTTATCAACCAAGCAGGGGAGAATGATCTTCCACTCTATGCATTAGCTGGAGAGGGTGAAGAACAATTTAATTCTTCATTTGTTACCAGGGTTTCAAAGCGGCCATCTGGTTGGCTTTTTGGAAATGAAGCTAGAGGATTACCTGCTCTGCCATCTGAACTAGTAAAGGTTGCTATCCCGATGAAAGGGTTTGCCGAATCATTAAATGTGGCAAGTGCTGCGGCAATTGTCCTGCATTCCGTAGGACTCTCCTTATAGACTTAGAGCATTATGGCGTTAGATCAAGCACAAATTAATCGTGATTTAGCCAGTGCACTGGCTGCCATCGCATCAGCTGCCAATTTAGATGTGATGAAGCAGATAAAGATTGATTATGTTGGTGATAAATCACCATTAGCAAAGGCAAATCAACTTTTAGCCTCACTTGAGCAAGTACAGCGAGCAGAGTTCGGTAAATTAATTGGTGCAGCCAGAGCAGAAATAAATCAAGCCTTTGAGAAGAAAAATATTGAATTATCTGCAGTTCGTGATTCACAGGTATTATTAACTGAAAAAGTTGATGTTACCTTACCTGGCCGCAGAACTTTAAAGGGTGGACTTCATCCTTTAACTATTTTGACCAATGAAATTAATGATTTGTTCACCGGTTTGGGATACAAGGTGGCCGAAGGACCCGAGCTTGAGTCAGAGTGGCTTAATTTTGATGCGCTGAATATTCCGGTCGATCATCCAGCTCGAACAATGCAAGACACTTTTTTTGTCGAACCACTAGATGCAAAGCTAGTTTTACGCACCCATACTTCACCGGTGCAAATTAGAACCATGCTTGATGAAAGACCACCTATATATGTAATTTGTCCGGGGAAAACTTATCGCTCTGATGAATTAGATGCCACCCATACCCCAGTCTTTCATCAGGTAGAGGGGTTAGTTATTGATGAGAATATTACTATGGCGGATTTGAAGGGAACCTTAGACTTTTTTGCCAAATCAATTTTTGGTGAGAATGTTAAAACCAGATTACGCCCTTCTTTTTTTCCTTTCACCGAACCATCAGCTGAGGTTGACGTATTTTTCGACGACCGCTGGATTGAATGGGGCGGATGCGGGATGGTGAATGAGAAGGTACTCGTTGGTTGTGGAATCGATACCACAAAATTCTCAGGTTTTGCATTTGGAATGGGATTAGAGCGAACACTTATGGTCAAACACGGCATCAAAGATATGCATGACATCGTTGAGGGTGATGTTCGGTTTACCCAAAGTTTTGGTGTGGGGAAAAAATGAAGGTCCCATTAAGTTGGTTGAATGAGTATGTAAAATTACCGCCAAAAATTACACCAGATCAAATTAGCCAAGCATTTATAAATGTTGGCTTTGAAGTCGAGGCAATCGATCGGCAAGGTGAGAATCTAAAAGGACCGATAATGGTTGGAAAAGTTGTATCAATTGAGGAGTTGCCAGAGAACAAGAAGCCGATTCGTTATGTGGAACTTGATCTAGGCAGTAAGCAGAATAGATTTGTAATTTGCGGAGCTAGAAACTTCAAAGTCAATGATCTTGTTGTCGTGGCCCTTCCTGGTGCTGTTCTACCTGGAAACTCTGTTATTTCTGCCCGGCAAACTTATGGCAAATTAAGTGATGGCATGATTTGTTCTGCAAAAGAGCTGGGCATCAGCGATGAACACGCTGGCATTATTGTTCTACCACAGGGGCGAATTGGTAGCGATGCCACCGAACTTCTTAGTATTTCAGATGTAATTTTTGATATCGCCATTAATCCAGATCGCGGGTATGCGATGTCGATTAGAGGGCTAGCACGAGAACTAGCGGCTTCTTTAAGGTGCAAGTTTACTGACCCAGCCGATTCTAATATCTTGCCGAAGCTTAAAGTACTGAAGAATGGCAAGGCTGTTTCGGTAAAGATTGAAGATAAGACTGGTGCAGATCAAATCTATATTCGAACTATCGAGAAAGTTAACGTAAAAAACCCCACTCCTATTTGGATGCAAAGGCGGATTGACAAGTGCGGGATGCGACCGATTTCATTAGCTGTCGATATAACTAACTATGTAATGTTGGAGTTGGGTCAACCGTTACATGCATTTGATGCCGATATGGTGATGGGCGGTTTACGAGTAGCTCGAGCGGGCAAATTTAGTAGATTAACTACATTAGACAAAGTGGATCGCAAATTAGAATCTGATAATTTACTCATTTGTGATACCAAGTCACCTTTAGCTTTAGCCGGGACGATGGGTGGTTTAGCTTCAGAGGTCACATCTTCAACAACAAGAATTGCACTTGAGGCAGCCCATTTTGATCCGATCAGCGTTGCCAAAAATTCACGATCACACAAACTTTCTAGTGAGGCATCTCGCAGGATTGAGCGAAATACTGATCCGATGATGGCTGAAGTTGCATCTGCCAGAGCGGTTAAATTGCTTGTTGATCTTGCAGGAGCAAAGTATGTGGGCAGTTCAGTTGCTGGGGTTCCTATCAAGAGACGCAAATTTAAAGTTAGTATTTCCAAAGTATCAAAATTCATCGGATACGGATACTCGATAAAACAGGTTAAAGAATCACTTTCATTAATTGGCTGCAAGGTGAGTGGCGGTGGAGACTTGATAACAGTTGAGGTTCCAACTTGGCGCCCTGATTTAAATACCATGGCTGATTTTGCTGAAGAGATCGTAAGATTAAATGGGTATCAGGTGATTCCATCCAGATTGCCGATAGGCAAAACTGGCGGCGGCCTAAATAAAATGCAACAGCGTAAACGCCAAGTTGCACAATTGTTGGCAAACCAAGGTTTTTCTGAAGTCATTAACTATCCATTTGTTTCTCAAGAGATGGTTGATTTACTGGGTTTCACAGGAGACCGAGCCAAGTCATTTAAGATCGCAAATCCAATCTCTGCTGAGGCACCATTGCTGCGCACTCACTTGCTGCCGGGATTGCTGACAACCTTGGGTCGAAATGTCAGTAGAGGGATAAAAGATCTAGCAATCTTTGAAATTGGAAGTGTCTTTAGAAATACCACCACACTGACTAAGGCGGTAATGCCAGAAACAAGTAGGCGACCTTCCTCTAAGAGCATTCAATCTATTTACGCAGGAGTGCCAAAGCAGATGCTGTTTATTGGAGCAGTAGTTGCGGGAGAAACACTCCTATCGAATTGGCATGGCAAAGGTGTTGGATTTATTTGGAGTGATGCGGTTGCTAAGGCTATTGAAATAGTTGAATCCACCGGCAATGAGTTTGAAGTTATCAGCAGCGATCTGGCGCCTTGGCATCCAGGTAGATGTGCTGAAATCAGAGTTGCCGGCAAGCCCATTGCACACGCGGGTGAGTTACACCCCCGAGTAATTTCAGAGCTTGATCTGCCAGAACGAACCTGTGCCTTTGCAGTAATTTTAAGTGAACTTCCAACCGCTCAAACAACAAAGGCTCCTGCGATTTGGAATCAGCCGGCAACTGTACAAGATGTTGCCTTAGTGGTTAAAAGCAATGTCACTGCCGCAGAAGTAGAAAAAGCACTACGTTCGGGTGCTGGCAACCTACTGGAATCAATTTTGTTATTTGATAGATATGACCAAATTGGTGAGGGTAAAGTTTCATTGGCGTTTACCCTGTCTTTCCGAGCATCAGATCGCACCCTTACAGCTGATGAGGTTGCTGAGTATCGGGACGCTGCAATTGCTGTGGCGACAAGATCATGCGGGGCCACCTTACGCTCATAATGTATAATTATGCATAAAGTTGTATAAATATACTTTAAGGCGCTAAGATTGCCCCATGAAAGTTGGCGTGATTGGAGCTAGTGGCTACACCGGCGGTGAGCTGCTAAGACTGCTCTCTGGGCATCCAAAATTTACACTTAATTACGTGGCAGCTGGCAGTAATGCTGGTGAATTGATAACAAATCTTCACCCACACCTTACCGTTTTCACTGGGCAGAGATTTTCTCAAACTAACGCAGATGAGGTAAATAATTGCGACCTAGTTTTTGTTGCATTGCCTCATGGTGAATTAGCAAAATTGATTACACAAATAGATGCCCAGGTGAAGATTGTTGATCTGGGTGCAGACTTCAGACTTTCAAGCGCTAAAGAGTGGGAGAAGTACTACGGGGGAGTCCATGCTGGCAGTTGGCTCTACGGCTTACCTGAATTAGTTGATCACAAAAAGATTGCGGCTGCTACCCAGGTGGCAAACCCTGGTTGCTATGCAACCGCTATTGCGCTTTCGATTGCTCCGGCATTAACTGATATCGATGCTACCGATATTGTGGTTGTTGCCGCCTCCGGCACTACCGGCGCAGGCCGTAGTGCAAAAGTAAATCTACTCGGCAGCGAGGTGATGAATAACCTGGTTTCCTATAAGTTTGGCGGAGTTCACCAACACACACCTGAGATCGAACAGCTACTTAACCAGATCGCAAAATCAGATGTAAAGATCTCATTCACACCAATTCTTGCTCCGATGCCTAGAGGAATTTTGGCAACAGTTACTGCAAAGATCACCAACAATGCCAACTTAGAAAGCTTGCGCAGTAAGTATGCGCAATATTATCTGGGTAGTAAATTCATAACCTTGCTACCAGAAAATCAGATGCCAATGACTAGTGCGGTATTGGGCAGTAATAATGCACAAATACAAATTGCTGTTGATACCCACGTAAATCGTCTTGTTGTATCAACTGCTATTGATAATCTTGGTAAAGGTGCTGCTGGTCAAGGGATTCAAAATGCAAATTTAATGTGCGGCTACCCAGAAGATTTAGGTTTATCGGCGCCAGGTGTCAGATGATTGTCGTCAAATATGGTGGAAATGCATTACCTAATAGCGATTCCAACGATCCGGTGCTAGAGGCGATTGGTGATGCCTTTTTAGATGGTGAGCAAATTGTGCTAGTACACGGTGGTGGACCCCAGATAGATAAGGCCCTAAAAGAAAAGGGCATAGCAAGTGAAAAAGTTGCTGGCTATCGAGTAACAGATTCGCAGGTTTTTGAGGTAGTGCAGTCGGTATTAAGTGGCACTGTATTAAGGTCCATAGTCAATTATTTAATTGGCAGTGAGGTTAATGCGGTTGGGTTATCAGCAGCAGATGGTGGCTTAATTCGAGCAAGTAAATTTATGCCAGTTGTTGATGGCAAGCAGGTTGATATCGGTTTTGTTGGCCAGGTAGATGAGGTTAATCCAATGATTTTAGAGGGCTTAATCACCGAAGGATATTTACCTGTGATATCACCAGTTGCAGTAGATGCTGATGGTGTTGGGTATAACATCAACGCGGATTTAGTTGCTGGAGCCATTGGCGGAGCGTTAAGAGCTGATTCGGTTATTTTTTTAACTGATGTAGATGGTATTTATCGCAACTGGCCAGATGAGGCATCTTTAATTGATGAAATTACTATTGATGAGTTGAAGCAAATCGCGCCATCTTTTTCTGAAGGAATGATTCCAAAGGTTGCCGCGGCAATTAATGCAATTGATGCAGGCGCTTTTTCGGTAAGGATAACCAACGGTACCGATCTGGCGGCAGTACTGGATGCATTAGATAATCAGGGTGGAACTTTGGTGAGTGCATAATGGCAAAAGTGAATATGCAATCTGCCACAGCTAGGAGGGCTTTAGTGATCAAACTTGTTGATGATGAGTTGATTCATTCACAAGGTGATTTGGTGAGAGAGCTTGCTCAGCACGGATACATGCTTACGCAAGCAACTGCTAGTCGTGACTTAGAGGAGTTGGGCGCAGTACGCGGTAAAGATAATAATGGCGTCTTTCGTTATCAGTTTGTCTCATCCCCACAGAGTGTGAAAAGCAAAGGCATAGCAGAGTTGATATCTTCATTAGATTCCAGTGGCAATCTTGCGGTGGTGAAAACTCCACCCGGGGCCGCGCAGTTACTTGCTGGCAATCTGGATCGCGCTATGAAATCTGGAAAATTGCATTCAGCAATTGGGACCATTGCAGGTGATGACACGGTTTTAGTGGTTGCTAAATCAGCAACAGGAGGGGCATCCCTTGCCCGTGAAATTAACAAATTATTGGGAGGCAATAAATGACTCTTTGGGGTGGCAGATTTAACAAGGAGCCTGCTGATTCATTGGCAGCGCTGTCTAGAAGTGTCCATTTTGACTGGCGTCTTGCGCCATATGAGATTGAGGTGAATTTGGTCCATCTTAAAAGTTTGGTTGCCCAAGCCGTGATCAGTAAAGATGATGGCGCAAGGATTAAAGAGGCCCTGCTTGAACTAGCTACGGAGATAGGTGGTGGAAAATTCACCTATACCAAAAACGATGAAGATGTGCATAGCGCAATTGAACGGGGATTAATCGAAAAATGTGGCCCAGTGGGAGGTGGCATAAGAGCTGGTAGATCCAGAAATGATTTAGTGATTACTGATTTCAAACTATATTTAGTGGATCACCTGCTGGAGATCGCAGGTGAGATCTGCCAGCTTGTTCAGGCGTTTAATAATCAGGCAGATAAGTATCTAGATTTAATCGCTCCTGGTTTCACTCACACCCAACATGCGCAGCCAATAACATTTGCTCAAGAGTTAAGCAAGCACTCTCATGGCCTAGTTAGAGATATCGATCGAATATTTGACTGGCTGGATAGAAATAATCTTTCACCATTCGGTGCTGGAGCCCTTGCTGGATCCGCACTTGTCCCAAACCCAGAGAAAATAGCCAGCGAGTTAGGCTTTAGTGGGGTTATGCCCAACAGTATTGATGCTGTTAGTGATCGTGATTTTGCAGCAGAGGCACTTTTCATTATGGCAATGACCGGGGTTCATCTTTCAAAGATTGGCGAAGAGTTCATCCTATGGAGCTCATCTGAGTTTGGTTGGGTAGAGATCGATGATGCCTACGCCACCGGCTCTTCTATAATGCCACAGAAGAAAAATGCCGATGTTGCCGAATTGGCTAGAGGAAAATCTGGCAGATTTATTGGAAATCTCACCGCCTTGCTCGTGGTTTTAAAAGCAATGCCATTTGCTTACAACCGGGATCTGCAAGAGGATAAAGAGCCAATCTTTGATTCAGTTGATCAATTGCTATTACTGCTGCCTGCTGTTACTGGCATGGTTGAAACTGCCAAATTCCTACCAGCTAAGATATCTAAAACAGCGGATGGCGGTTTCTCTTTAGCTACTGAGATCGCAGATTTTTTGGCCAGGAAGCAAATTCCATTTGCCACCGCTCATGAGGTAGCAGGGGCGTGTGTGAAATTTTGTGAGAAAAATGGTATGACCTTGCAACATTTAACAACGGCGCAATTACTGGCAATCCACCCAGCACTTACCGATGAGGTGAAAGCATTTATAGATGTGAAAGGAGCAGTAGATAGCAGGGGTTCATCGATGGCAACCTCTAAAAAATCAGTGAGCGCAGCTCTCACGCTCTTGAAAAAGGACATCAGCCAAATCGAGAGTGAAGTTTCAAAGCGTCGTAAGCCTTTATCGGGCATGATCTGACCATGGATAACGCTCTTCTAGCAGATCTTGAGTGGCGCGGATTGATCGCGCAATCAACAGAGCGCAAAGATCTTGAGCAGTTGCTAGCTAAACCAACCACCCTTTATCTTGGAATTGATCCCACCGCACCGAGCATGCATCTTGGTAATTTAGTGGTTTTTCTAGTTTTGCGAAGATTTCAATTAGCTGGCCACCAACCAATTGCTTTGGTAGGCGGTGCCACCGGATTGGTGGGGGACCCTAGTGGAAAAAATGATGAGCGAATTTTGAATGAAGAGAAAACCGTCTCAGAATGGGTGGCTAAAATAAAAAAGCAGGTAGAGAAGGTTTTGGATTTCAAGGATCAAAAGGCAGCAGCCAAATTAGTAAATAACCTTGATTGGACTAAGCCAGTTTCAGCACTGGAATTTTTACGAGATATCGGAAAACACTTTAGTGTCAATCAAATGCTGGCTAAGGATTCAATCGCCAATCGATTAGCAACAGTTGGCATTTCCTATACTGAATTCTCCTATCAAGTTTTGCAATCCTTTGATTATCTCGAGCTTTATCGCCGACATGATTGCAAACTGCAAATTGGTGGCTCTGATCAATGGGGCAATATTGTTGCCGGCCTTGATTTGATCCGTAAGGTAGAAGGTGCTGGCGCTCATGCTTTAACCGTGCCACTGCTGACAAAATCTGATGGTTCTAAATTTGGCAAGACCGCAGCTGGTGCGATTTGGCTAGACGATCAAATGACTAGTGCCTATGAATTTTTCCAATTCTGGCTCAATAGCGAGGATGCTGATCTACCAAAACTGCTTAAGGTATTTTCGATGAAGAGTAGAGCTGAAATTGAAGAGCTAATTGAGAGTGTTAAAACCGATCCTGGGGCAAGGCAGGCTCACCGCGAGCTTGCACGGGAGATGACGACCCTGATTCACGGAGCTGTGATGGCTAAAAAAGTAGAAGAGGCGGCGAAAGCATTGTTTGGACAGGGTGAAATATCAGATTTGGATCTCGCCACATTAGATGCCGCCCTTGGGCAGTTGCCAAAAACAACAATCAAGAAAGGTGATGCTTTTCCTTCCTGGATTGAACTGCTGGTAGCCACTGGAGTGGTTGATTCCAAGTCTGCTGCCAGGCGGATTGTGAATGAGGGTGGGGCGTATTTAAACAATAAGCGGGTGGAAAGTGAGGATTTCACCCCTTCAAAATCTGACCTTTTGCAGGGTAAGTACCTGCTTTTGCGCAAAGGCAAGCGCGACCTAGCAGCGGTTGAAATAGTGGGTTAAAAACGCTCTTTTTTGGGTATTTCGTGATTTGACCCCCCCATCTGGCTGAGGCTATATTTCTCCTCCCCATACGAGACGGACTCTCATCAAAAGGCCGTGTGTGGAAAACCCCGATTTTGAAGGTTTGCAGGCATGCCTGCAGGCTAGAAAAATGGGTTGCTCTGCAAAGTGAAAGTAATTTCACCACCAGTGCGCATTCGTACCTTGAGAACTCAACAACGTGCAAGAAAGTCAATGCCAAAGATTTCAATTAGAAATCGAAGGCATTAATTGACGTTGTTAATTTTAATTTATTAATTTTAATGACATCAATTTTGTTTTATAAATACCTTTGAAACTTAATTAACTAGTTTATTTATTTTAATTAATAAATAGATTTGCTTTAAGTACAAAACAAAAAACAATCGATTAAGACAATAAACATAAGCGAACTCTGATTAGTAAATTTATTAATTAGATAGCCATGTTTGTCTTTTTGTCAGATCAAATTTTCTATGGAGAGTTTGATCCTGGCTCAGGACGAACGCTGGCGGCGTGCTTAACACATGCAAGTCGAGCGATGAAGTTTCTTCGGAAATGGATTAGCGGCGAACGGGTGAGGAACACGTGAAGAATCTGCCCTCCACTTTGGGATAACACCGGGAAACCGGTGCTAATACCGAATATTGAAACATAAGTGGCATCACTGAGTTTTTAAAGAATTTCGGTGGAGGATGACTTCGCGGCCTATCAGCTAGTTGGTGAGGTAATGGCTCACCAAGGCAACGACGGGTAGCCGGCCTGAGAGGGCGACCGGCCACACTGGGACTGAGACACGGCCCAGACTCCTACGGGAGGCAGCAGTGGGGAATATTGGGCAATGGAGGAAACTCTGACCCAGCGACGCCGCGTGCGGGATGAAGGCCTTCGGGTT